>JBDKFI010000001.1:0-39785 GCA_039798825.1 Candidatus Parcubacteria bacterium
ATCATCATGATGAGCGGGGCGATAAATGCCGTCCAGGTAATGATCACTGCCACCACGACGGCGGCAGCGAATCGGAACCATTCCCAGGCCAGGTCAAGCTTGGTTGCAGGCTCGGGTGCCTTGGTGTCTGTCATCTCTGTTCTCCTTCCGCGTACCAAAGCAATGTGTTTGGGTTTTTGTGCGGCTATAGTATATTATAATACATATTGTTGCTTTTGTCAATTTGCATATGTGGAGATATATAGTATTGTAAAAGTATCCCGTTACGTCTGATTATCCACCTTTGTCCGCCCAGCAGAACTGCTACACTGAAAGAAAGAAAATCCCAGTTTCGTCTGTATAACCGTATACGAGATGTGTTTGAATTATGAATTTGAATGCACTATGCATTTTCTAAAGTCTATTGTCTAAGGTCTAACATCTATCCATATGCCTCCAAATTTCAACAATTTCACCACCAAAGCAAAAGAAGTGATTCGCCGAGCTCATGAGCTCGCTATCGAGCGAGGGCAGAACCAGGTGAGCCCGCTACATTTGATGGGAGCGCTTCTCACACAAGAGGAGTCTCTTGTGCATGCCATATTAGAGCGGTTAGATATCGATGTTGTACATCTTACGGACAGTATTGTGGATGCAATCGAAGTCCCCGGAGCATCTGCTACGATGAGTCCGTCATACCAAATGTATTTGACGCCTGAGCTTGCAACCACACTTGAGACATCGCTTAAAGTCGCTCAGGTACTGGGAGACGAGTTTGTTTCCACAGAACATCTCTTTCTTTCTCTTTTGGAAGCACAAGGTCAGGTACGTGAAGTGCTCGCACGTTTTCGTATCGATAAAGATGCGGCGTATCACACACTTGAGGATTTGCGCTCACAGAACATCACCGAAGCACAAGGTGGTAAGAAAAATAAAGCACTTGCGAAGTACACGCGGAATTTCACCGAGCTTGCACGTGCAGATAAGCTTGATCCAGTGATCGGTCGTGATACAGAAATCATGCGTCTCATGCAGATTCTTTCTCGACGTACCAAGAACAACCCGATCTTAATCGGAGAAGCAGGTGTGGGAAAGACAGCCGTTGTCGAAGGGCTTGCCATTCGTATGGCAAAGGGTGATGTGCCTGAGTCACTGAAAGACAAAGAGCTCGTGTCGCTTGATCTTGGCATGCTTATCGCAGGAACGAAGTTTCGTGGAGAGTTTGAAGAGCGCCTGAAGGCGATCATGAAAGAAATCGAGCGCTCAGAAGGAGGCATCATTCTTTTCATCGATGAGATCCACACCATTGTGGGCGCAGGTGCTACAGAGGGGTCAGCAGATGCTGCGAATTTACTTAAACCAGCACTTTCTCGCGGTGAGCTTCGCGCGATTGGTGCGACAACGCTCAAAGAATATCAAAAGCACATCGAAAAAGATCCAGCGCTTGCTCGACGTTTCCAACCAGTCTTTGTAGAAGAACCAACTGAGGCGGATGCACTTGCTATTTTGCGAGGACTTAAAGAAAAGTATGAACTCTTTCACGGTGTTCGCATTACAGATGATGCACTTGTCTCTTCCGTGAATCTTTCGACACGCTACATCACCTCACGATTCCTTCCAGATAAGGCGATTGACTTGATCGATGAAGCTGCTTCATCGCTTCGCATTGCACTTGAAAACAAGCCACCAGTGCTTGATGAAGCGCATCGTAAAATCATGCGTCTTGAAATTGAAAAAGAAGCGCTCACAAAAGAAATCATGGCACACGACGACGATGACGACACAAAGACCGAGAAGCGTATTCATGATATAGAGGAAGAGATCGCAAATATTAAAGAAAAGACCCACGAGCTTGAACTTAAGTGGAAGAACGAAAAGAAGACGCTCACTGAAATGGGTGAGATCAAGAAGTCACTTGAATCACTTCGTGTGGAAGCAGAGAATGCAGAATTGCGTGCGGACCTCACTCGCGTTGCAGAGATTCGTTATGGTCAAATCCCAGAGCTTACACGGGAACTTAACGAGCGCATTGAAAAGTTGAAGAAACTTCAAAAGACTCGCCGTATCTTGAAAGAAGAAATTACCGAAGAAGACATCGCACAAGTGGTTGCTCGTTGGACCGGTATCCCAGTATCGAAGATGCTTGAAGAAGAGCAAGAGAAACTGTCTCGTATGGAAGAAGAGCTTGGTAAACGTGTCATCGGTCAGCGCGAAGCAGTCGAGAAGATAAGTGGCGCTGTTCGCAGAAGCCGAGCCGGCATCAATGATCCACATCGACCGATTGGGTCATTCCTTTTCCTTGGTCCAACGGGAGTTGGTAAAACAGAGCTCACGAAAGCGCTCGCAACTTTCATGTTCAACGATGACAAGGCACTCATCAAGGTGGACATGAGTGAGTACATGGAAAAGCATAGCGTGTCGAAGCTTATTGGTTCACCTCCTGGGTATGTGGGCTATGAAGAATCAGGACAACTCACCGAGGCGGTTCGTCATCGACCGTACGCTGTTATCTTGTTTGACGAAATAGAAAAAGCGCATCCAGAAGTCTTCAATCTACTTCTTCAGGTCTTAGATGAAGGACGTCTTACGGACTCTAAAGGGCGTGTGGTGAACTTCAAAAACACCATCATTGTCATGACATCCAATATCGGAAGTCAGTACATTCAAAAGATGGAGCAGATTGGATTTACTAATCATCTTGCAGGGTCAGAATATGTGCAGGTGAAGGAACGTGTTATGGAAGCTCTCAAAGAGTTCTTCAAGCCGGAATTCCTGAATCGTTTGGACGAGACAATCATCTTCGATGTTCTCTCACAAGAAGAGATCAAGAAAATTGTTGGTCTTCAGATCACGAGTCTCGCAACTCGTCTTGCAGAAAAAGATCTTGTGCTTGAAATGAGTGAAGAAGCTGTTGCTCACATCGCAGAGAAGTCATTCGACGCTCACTACGGCGCTCGACCAATTAAGCGCTACATTCAAACGCATATCTTAAACAAGATCGCATCACTCATGCTTTCGAAGAAGTTTATGAAAGGTGGTATTGCTTCAGTGTTTGTTGATAAAAAAGGAGATCTTGATGTGGAGGCGAAGAAGCCGCGTAAGATTCCAAGCCCAATCACTAAAGAAGAGCTTGTCGCTAAAAAATAATATAGTAAATAACGAAAAAGATAATCCCGCAAGGGGTTATCTTTTTCGTTGTGCAGAGAGGATGACATTCTGAAAGAGATATGAAACAGTGAGAGGTCCGACGCCACCTGGTACTGGAGTGAATATGCGCGCTTTGGTGGCACACAATGGATCACAGTCTCCAGAGAGCACACCTGCATCCTCGCTTGTGCCAGCATCAATGAGGACGACATCGGACGATATATCTTCTGGTGTAATGTGATGTGGTGAACCACTTCCTGCAACGATAATGTCTGCGTTCTTGAGAAGTTCTGCACGTATGTCTGCAGGGGTATCTTTGTCGATTGCGGTGACATGCGCACGCTGTTGTTGTGCCCATGTACATACAGGCGCGCCGACGAGTTTACCGCGCCCCACAATCACCATGTTTTTTGATGAGATGTCTGTTTTTGTATCGCTGAGTATATGTGCAACAGCACTCACCACAGTTGGAAGTGGTGAACCTTCGTGTTCGAATTTTTGGTATGCGTGTGTGGTGAGTACGTCCACATCTACATGAGATGGAATGCAGTCGAGTATCTCTTGAGCATTAAATGATGGAGGGAGTGGTAGTTGGACGATAATGCCATCACATGATTTTTCTTGTACGAGATCTCTGATGTGGTGCTTGATCATTTCTTGGGTAGCAGATGTATCGAAGTGACGTTCCAAGATGGTAACACCTATCTCTTCTGCATATGTTCGTTTAATTTTTATGAATGACTGTATGCTTGGATGATCTGTTGCAGAAATGATGGCAAGTATGGGGGATCTCCCAAGTGAAGCGATGTTTGACCTCAGTGTGAGCTTCATCTGTTCAGACGCTTCTTTTCCGTTATAGATCATAGAATTAAACGTGCTTGTTTGGTGCGCCGGGCTGGATTTGAACCAGCGAAGCCCGAAGGGCGACAGATTTACAGTCTGTTGTGATTGACCACTCCACCACCGACGCATGTAGACACTATCCTACCACAAAATCAAAAACCTGTGAATTCACATGGTACACTTTTCATTATGATTAGATCACTCATACTTGCAGGCGGTTGTTTCTGGTGCGTGGAGAATGACCTCCGCGAAGCGCCAGGTGTCGTGTCGGTAACGTCCGGATATTCAGGTGGTGAGTCAACCGACCCGACATACGAAGATCACAGAGGACATCGAGAGGTGGTACTTGTTGAGTATGACGATACAACAACCTCGTATAAAACATTGCTACAATTTTTCATCGATCATATTGATCCAACTGACACGGGCGGACAGTTTGCTGATCGAGGAGAAAGCTACAGAACTGCGATCTACTACGAAACTGAGGAAGAAAAGAACATTGCAGAGGGTGTACTGGAAGAATTAGATAGAAGTGGTGTTTACGAACAATCTCACGCAGTCGATCTTCTACCGAGGAAACAGTTCTATCAAGCAGAGGAGTACCATCAGAAGTACGCAGAAAAGAACCCTTCACATTACGCAACGTATAGAACTGGAAGTGGTCGAGAAGAGTTTGTGAATCGTACCTGTCAGATTCGCGAAGAAAAGCACATCATCTGGAGTAAATAATCATCTATGAATATCGAAGAACGTAAAAAAGAATTATCGGACGAAGAAAAACATGTGCTCTTTAATGGTGGTACAGAAGCGCCTTTTACGGGTGAACTTTTACATGAGCATAGAAAGGGAAACTTTATGTGTAAGGTGTGTGGTACGCCACTTTTTTCTTCGGACACTAAATTTGATTCAGGTACAGGGTGGCCATCATTTGATCAAGCCCTTCCAGGGGCTGTTGAATATGTCGAAGATGCCACGCTTGGCATGGTTCGCACTGAAGTGAGGTGTGCAACATGTCACGCACATCTAGGTCATGTTTTTGACGACGGTCCAGGAACAACAGGTAAACGATACTGCATGAACTCAGTGTGCATGGAATTCGCAGAAGATACAGCTGTATAGTATTTGTTGCTCGTTTACTATAAACTGGTATCTATTAACGAGTGACTACTAACGATTCTTATGTCATCCATTTTCACAAAAATCATTGCAGGGGAATTGCCAAGCTACAAGATTTATGAGGATGAGTATGTTTGTGCGATTCTCGATATTAAACCAATTCAAAAAGGTCATGTGCTTGTGATACCAAAGCAAGAAGTTGATCAACTCTTTGAGCTTGATGAAAAGATGTTTGACCACATGATGCACCGAGTTCGTTACATGGCGCAAGTGATCAAAGCAAAAACAGGCTGTGCTCGTGTCTGTGTCTTTGTGGAGGGATACGGTGTGCCACACGTGCACGTTCACCTGGTTCCTACAAATACATCTGAAGAGTTTGATAAGAAGTGGCAGTACGACGCTTCAGAAGAAGAATTGAAAGAAATGCAGGCACTGCTTGCTCACTAAATGATGAGTATGACAACGTTTCAAGAAGCTGTGTATCAAGTAGTGAGATCTATCGAAGAAGGGTCACACATGACATATAAGGATGTTGCGCATGCTGTCGGTAGACCGGGTGCATCTCGTGCTGTAGGAAGTGCGCTTAAGAAAAACTACGATCCAACCATTCCATGTCACAGAGTAATACGTAGTGATGGACATGTGGGGCAGTATAATCGAGGAGGTGCAACAAAGAAGCTTGAGATTTTAAAAAGGGAAGGAGCTATACTGTAACTATATGATGTATATTATTATCCGAACGGTATCTGTGCTTGTTACAAGCTACATAACAAAAGTGGGGGTGCCAATTGTATTTGCCTGGCAGACTGGCTGGAGTGCCTTTGTGTTTGCGGTAGTGCTCGCGATCATGAATCACACGATTAAACCAGCAATCGCAGGCATCACACTCCCTATCACCATACTTACGCTCGGTCTTTTTTCAGTTGTGGTGAATGGTGCGATGGTGTATCTCGCAGCACTTGTTGTTCCCGGAGCATCTATTCCTTCATTTGTGATGGCGATGGTGTTTGCAACAGTGCTCACCATGGTGAACTTCGTTCTCCATGCGTTTGAATAAAGTCTAGCTAAAGCATTTTCTCCCAACTATCGTACTCCTAAGCCGGGTTCGTGTTCCTCGGTTATCTCTTCAACATCTTCCTGAATCTCGTCGATGTCTTCTTGCATTTCTTCCACGTCTTCAGCAATGTCTTCGACATCTTCTGCGATTTCCTCCACATCCTCCGCAATCTCTTCAACATCTTCTTGAATTTCATCGATATCTTTCTCAACGTTTGCAAGCGCGCGTGCTTGGTGGTTGACACTCATTTGAATGAATATTGAGAGGTAAATAGCTTCAAGAGACACAACCGTGGTAAGCACAAGAAGCACTCGTTCTAGATCAGCGCCCAACCACACAAGTAAAAACGCGCCAAAAAACGCACACGTATGAAGTATGACCGACCAGATGGACCCAACCCATTTTGTGACAGAAAGGGCCAAGGTTTCCAGATTTTCCACAGGAGAATCAATGGGTTTTGACATAATTCCCACTATATCATAGAAGTGGTAGAATTAGGGTGTACCAACATAATCATGGCAACAATCCTATTACTCGTACTGTTCGCGTTAGTGCTCCCCGTTATTGGAATTGGCGCTCTTGTGTACTTTCTCTTTATAAAACCTACTACCTCTATGGAATCAAAAACAAAAGCAATAGATGTATTCTTGTATGTTGGGATTTTCATCTCACTTGTAGTTTCTGTTACTAATATCATTTCTATTCTCTTTACTGCTATTGAGCGAAAGTTTACAGATGTTCTCGAAGCAGGAATGTATGTGGATGTGTATGGAAGCGATATGCGTATGGCAGTTGCATCACTTATTGTTATCTTTCCTATCTACCTCCTCCTCTCGATGTATGTTTCTCGAGATATTAAGAAGTTTCTTTATAAGCGAGATCTACTCATTAGAAAGTTGTTCGTCTACACTACGTTGTTTGTGACAGTCTGTACGTTGCTTGGTTCACTGGTAACCACTATCTATTACTACTTAGGTGGTGAGCTTACCGTGCGATTCGGTCTTAAGGCACTCACGGTATTTGTCATCGCCGGAGCTGTGTTCGGGTATTACTTCTACGCACTTCGTCGTGACTACACAAAGTCAAACGTGGTACCAAATGTGATTGCCGGCATTGCATCACTTCTCGTACTCCTTTCTCTTGTGTGGAGTATCTCGATTATTGGCACACCTGCATCTATGCGACTTAACCGTATCGACGATGCACGTCTGTCGGATGTATCGCGACTTCAGCAGGAAATCTTTAATCACTTCCAGACTAGTGACAAACTTCCAAGTACACTTGTGGAATTAAATGATGCCTTCCAAGGGTACGCTGTTCCGCAAGACCCTGTTACTGGAGAGAGCTATGTGTACAAAGTGATTCAGCAACCAGTGGTTCGAAAGAACCTTCAGTCAAATACAAAAGAACTTGTCACACCTGCTGTCTTTGAATTGTGTGCAACCTTTGCAACAAAGCGTGACTACGATACACGTGGAACACCAGTTCTTTCAGAGAAAATGTACTCAGCTTCGAATTACTACTATTCAGGCGATACGACACCGTTTTGGAATCACGAAGCGGGGTATACATGTTTTAGACGGGAGATTACGTCTGACATGTACTACGGCCGTTAAAAGAAAAATATATTTCATCTACTGCGTTACGGGTCCCACGTTTTGCAGTCAACGTAGTACTACCTACATCTCCTTTAAAACTTTTCCCGTGCCTTGTATATGAAACAATTTTTCTCTTAACGAAGTTTGATAGACAACCAAAGAGCGACGCCTTAGGCGTCGCTCTTTGGTTGTCTAGTCTTTTCTTGGTATTATGGAGAAATTATGGAACCCTACATCCCTAAAAACATCGAAGGTAAGTGGCAGAAGATTTGGTCAGATACAAAGCTCTACGAGATGAACGTACACTCCGATAAAGAGAAGCTCTATGTTCTCGATATGTTTCCGTACCCTTCAGGAGAGGGGCTTCATGTTGGACATCCGAAGGGATACATCGCTACTGATATCTATTCTCGTATGAAGAAGATGTCAGGCTATGAAGTGCTTCACCCTATGGGGTGGGATGCGTTTGGTCTTCCTGCAGAACAGTTTGCACTTAAAAACAAAGTTCACCCGCGCGTCGCTGTAGAGCGAAACATTGCGCGATTTAAGGAGCAGCTTTCGATTATTGGATTTAATTATGATTGGACCAAGGAGGTCAACACCACGGACCCTGAGTTTTACAAGTGGACGCAATGGATTTTTAAACAGATGTGGAAGAAGGGACTTGCCTACGAGAGTTATGAGCCGATTAATTGGTGTCCATCGTGCAAAACAGGTCTTGCAAACGAAGATCTAGAAGGGGACGCGTGTGAGCGTTGTGGTACCAAGGTGGAAAAGAAGCCACTTCGTCAGTGGGTGCTTAAGATTACGGATTATGCAGACCGTATGATTGCTGATCTCGACAAACTTGATTGGCCAGAAGGAGTCAAACTTGCGCAGAAGAATTGGATTGGAAAAAGTGAAGGTTCCGAAATCAGGTTTAATCTATGTGTCACAGGAGTAGCAGATGGAACGTATTTTGTTGATGTGTTCACGACGCGCGCAGATACGCTCTTGGGCGCTACGTTTATCGCTATTTCTGCAGAGCTTGCACAAACGTGGATATCGATGGGCTGGAAACCTTCTGAAAAGATCACGTCATTTATACAGACGACACTTGAAGACGAGAAAAACAGAAGCGTTGATTTCAAAACAGAGCTTTTAAAGGATGGCGTTGATACAGAAGTGTTGGCGATTAATCCACTTACTCAAGAAAAGATTCCTGTGTATGTTGCTAATTATGTTATTTCTGGCTATGGCACAGGTGCACTCATGGGTGTTCCGGCTCACGACGAGCGTGACTACGCATTTGCAAAGCAGCACAATCTTCCTGTTAAGGAAGTTGTTCGTCCCTATGTGATCGATCATGTGAATGTGCCCCGTCCTGATAAGCCAACTAAGGTGCGACGCAACGTGCATGCAATCGTGTATGATCCTGCGACAGATACATATCTCATTCTTCGCAACTCAGTTCATCACTGGGACACGGTAGTGATTGGAGGTGTCGAAGAAGGTGAAGATCTAGTTGAGGCTGCGAAGCGTGAGCTACGAGAAGAAACCGGATATACCGACGTCACCTTTAAACGAATTTTGGGCAATCCTGTACAAGCTGGTTACTTTGCGCCGCACAAGGATGAAAACAGAGTCGCTATCGCCTCTGCCGTGTACTTCGAACTTGCGAGCGATGCTCGAGTGGAAATTCCAACTGATGGCGAAAATGAAGGAAATGAAGTTCTGTGGGTAGACGCATCAGAATTTGTTCCAGGAAAAATGATTAATTCAGAACTTGGACATTGGCTTGTGCGTCTGAAAGTACAAGACGATATCCCTTACACAGGAGAAGGTATTCTTGTTAATTCAGGAGCGTATGACAACCTTGCATCCGAAGAAGCGAGAAAGAAAATAACAGAAGATGCAAAGGGAAAGCTGCTCTCACAATACCGTCTTAAGGATTGGGTGTTTGCGCGTCAGCGATATTGGGGTGAGCCATTTCCTATTGTGTTTGATGAGCATCATGTTGCCCACGTAGTTGCAGACAGTGAACTTCCTGTGAAGCTTCCTCAAGTTGAAGCATATGAACCAACTGGCACAGGTGAGAGCCCGCTTGCTGCTATTTCGGAATGGGTGAACGTGACGGGGTTCTTAAACGAAGATGGGGAATTTGTGAGTTGCGATCCATCAGATCCGAAAGCAAAGCATTTTACACGAGAGACAAATACCATGCCCCAATGGGCGGGATCTTCATGGTACTATTTACGCTTTGCGGATCCGAAAAATAATACGACACTTATTGATCCTTCCCTTGATAAGAAATGGCAACCGGTTGATGTATATGTCGGTGGAGATCATGCGACACGTCACCTTATCTATGCGCGATTTTGGCATAAATTTTTGTACGATATCGGTGTCGTGTCCTATGATGAACCATTTAAACGACTTGAGTTCTTAGGATTTATTTTGGCAGAAGATGGACGCAAAATGAGTAAGCGATTAGGGAATGTCATCAATCCAGACGACGTGGTAGCGATCTACGGTGCAGACACGCTTCGTGTGTATGAAATGTTTATGGCACCGTTTGAACAAACAGTTGCATGGGATACAAAAAGTATTGTGGGTGTGGAGCGCTTTTTGGAACGCGTGTGGAAGTTGCAAGCCAAGGTGCGTGATGAAAAAGATAGCTCAGATGCACTCACAGTACTTCATAAAACGATTAAGAAAGTAGGGGAAGACATCGATGCGTTTAAGTTCAACACCGCTGTTTCTTCAATGATGATTTGTCTGAATGCAGGAGAGGCTGCTCCGCATGTTTCTTCGTACTGGTACAGCACATTCATCACCCTCCTTGCGCCATTTGCACCACATATCTCAGAAGAGCTTTGGCACACACTTGGCGAACGTGGTTCAGTGCACGAGCAGCCCTGGCCTTCATTTGATGAGACGTTACTTGTAGACACTACGGCAACTATTGCAATTCAAATAGGGGGCAAACTTCGCGAGACTATTACCGTTCCTCGAGATACTGCTGAAATGGGGGTCTTAGACGAGGTAAAAAAGACACAAAGTTACCAGAAGTATGTCGGGTCAGCGACCCCAAAGAAGGTGATTTTCGTCCCAAATAAGTTGATAAATATAGTGATTTGACGTTTTTGACAAGTTCTGGTAGAATGAATAGTATACATTTATAGATATGGCAGGCATCACCTTCAAACCAAAGGCAGTTTCCAAGAAACTCCTCACCACACTTAACCCTCGCACACGCGAGATTGTTGTTAGTCGCTACGGACTTGAGAAAGAAAACCGTATGACGCTCGAGGCTATCGGAAAGACATACGACATTACTCGTGAGCGTGTTCGACAGATTGAGAATTTCGCTCTTGCTTCTATCAAGAAATCAAAAGAATACAAAGAACACGCGTTCGTATTCGATGAGCTTAAAGCTGTCGTGAAGGAGCTTGGTTCTGTCGTGTCTGAAGAGCAGCTCATGCGCCATGTTTCTAAGGACCCTATCGTTCAAAATCACATAAACCTCTACCTTGCTCTCGGTGATGAGTTCAAGAAGCACAAGGAAGACGATCATTTCCATGCTCACTTCACTATCGACGACAAGCATGCAACATCTGTTCGTAATGCGCTCCACAAGTTGTATGAATCTATCGACGAAGAGGATCTCGTGAGTGAAGAAGAAATCTTCAATCGATTCATGGGACACCTAAGCGAAGTGATCGGAGAGTTTAAAGATAATAAAGAAATCATCTATCGATACCTCGCACTTTCTAAGGTTATCGGTAAGAATCAGCTTTCTGAATGGGGTCGCACATCATCTCCACATGTCAAAGCCCGCGGTATTAAGGATTACGCATACCTCATTATGCGTCGTGCTGGTCGTCCTATGCACTTCAAGGAAGTTGCAACTGAGATCAATAAAACATTTGGTAAGCGAGCGCATGTTGCGACATGTCACAATGAACTCATCAAAGATCCTCGTTTTGTACTTGTAGGTCGCGGTATGTACGGTCTTAAGGATTGGGGGCACACAGGAGGCGTTGTACGCGATGTCATCACTGAAGTTCTCAAAGAATCTGGTCGTCCGCTTCCAAAGGATGAAATCATTAAGCGAGTGCTTGCGAAGCGCATTGTTAAACCAAATACCGTTCTCGTAAATCTTCAGAACGCAAAGTTCTTCCGAAAGGTTGCAGGAGAATACACACTAGCGTAAGTACGTTTCGGTTTGAATAAGAAAAAGACATGATCCAAAAGATCATGCCTTTTTCCATCACCCACTGTTCACTTACTACTGTTCACTGCTATACTGGTTCCTATGCAACTTGTTATCGACATTGCTCTCAGTCTTATCTATTTTTGCATCTTTTTACTTGTCTGTGCATGGGCATGGAGGTTCTGGAAGATGTACATTACGCAGAAACATTTCTCAGGCTTAGATTGGGTAATGCTCGAAATCAAGCTACCTCGAGAGATTTTTAAATCTCCCTACGCAACAGAAGTTGCTATTTCATCTCTTCTTCAAACTGGAGGTGTAGGAACCTGGTATGCACGAGAAATAAAAGGTGCTATGCCTGTGTTTGCTTCCCTTGAAATAGCATCAACGGAAGGAATTATCCATTTTTATGTTCGTATTCAGCGTAAATTTAGGCCGCTTGTGGAGTCTAATTTCTATGCACAATATCCAGGCATTGAGATTACCGAAGCGCAGGATTATACAAGCGTGCTTCAGTATCACCATTTAACAAAAGATGTCGCGATGTGGGGAGAGTCCTACAAACTCGACGCTTCATGGGAGCCTTGGAATTGGGAGAAAGGTGAGCGGTATGTTGACCCTAAAGATAGCAGTAAAAAGTATTCAATGAAGGCAGACTTTTTGCCTATTAAGACCTATGTGGACTATGGTTTGGATAAAGATCCAAAAGAAGAGTTTAAAATAGAGCCACTTGCTCCACTTCTTGAAACGATGGGGTCGCTTGGTAAAGGTGAGCATCTATGGTATCAAGTCCTTCTTCAATCAGAAGCCCTCTATAACGGCACCAAGATGCCAAAGATGTATCACAATGAAGTCACACATGAGGCGATGAGTTTGTCTAAAATGGTGGAGGAATTTAAAAAGTCCATTCGAGTCGAAGGGTTTACTCCTGCTGGCCAAATGATTACAGAAAAGATCGACATTGACGAAAATGGCAATCCAGTTCCTAAGAAGGTGCTTAACGAAGAACCGATTGTGAAGACGAAAAAGGAGATGGATTTGAGCACAGACGATAAAGACAAACTTGAGTCGATTAACAAGAAGCTTGCTAAACCGATTGCTTCTGCCATCATACGACTCATGTATGTTGTCGATAAAAACAAAGCCTCGTTTAATCCAGCACTAATACAAAACATACTCGCTTTCCCAAAACCATTTGAAGGAAGGTTTAATAAACTCACCATGGGTAAAACAAGTGATCCGTATGAGTACCCATGGGAGAACTTTCGCAATCGTCGTGTACCGTGGAGGTCTGAGGAGTTCTTTGAGGCGTATGTTGAGCGGGAAGGATTCTTTCCACATATAGAGGGTCGCGATTCTCTCGACAAACTTGAAGATACTTTCTTCTGGGGATTCAGTATGAAAACACGAAAGACATGGCGTATGCTCTTTGAGGCCATTATGTTTCCATTCCATCACCCACATGCGGACGAAATCACCGCTCTTAACATGGAAGAGGTTGCAACCATTTGGCATCTTCCTGGTGCTATTATTACTACACCGACACTTCCTCGAATTGATAGTGCGAAAGCTGTTGCGCCGGTTAACCTCCCACAGTAGCGCTCATGACTCAAAAGATACAACTCATGTCAGTGCTAGGCGGTCTTGCTTGTCTACTTCTCTTCATTATGTACGGATTTTCTGCCCCTCGTGGATTTCCATCACCTGCACGGTTTGAGGTGCAAGAAGGTGAGAGTGTTCATGCAATGAGTGTTCATTTGGAAGATTACAACATCATAGGATCTGCGCTCCTCTTCCGCACCTGGGTGTCGCTTCTTGGTAAAGACACACGTATAGGGCTCGGTGTGTATACATTTGATAGAGCAACATCTCTGCCTGGGGTTATTGCAAAGCTTACTTCCGGGCCAGATGAACCGCTTCTTTCAGTCACCATACCGGAAGGGTATTCAACAAAAGAAATAGCTGACGCATTTGCAAAAGCGCTCCCTTCTTTTTCTGTTGATACGTTTGGAGAAGTTGTCCAAAAAGATGGTCTCGATGGGTATTTATTTCCGTCCACGTACTATCCGCTCCCATCTTCTTCAGA
The DNA here is from genome assembly GCA_039798825.1 of Candidatus Parcubacteria bacterium. Lineage (GTDB taxonomy): Bacteria > Patescibacteriota > Minisyncoccia > Phycocordibacterales > UBA5272 > UBA11704. The sequence continues at coordinate 14,022 of JBDKFI010000001.1, forward strand.
AGAGGATATCGCGCGCATGATGCACGAAACGTTTGAAAAGGAGTACAGCAAAGAATTTGCATCAAGCGCTTTCCCGACGTATGTCCCCACACAAAACGACGTGATCTCACTTGCTTCTATTTTGGAAGGTGAAGCAAAAACACCAGAGGATATGAAACTAGTGTCAGGTATCTTGCAGAAGAGATTAGAAAAGGGTATGCGGTTACAGGTGGATGTTGCAGAAGTGACGTACAAGGAAACAGGTATTCCAGATCAACCTATAAACAACCCAGGTATTGTTGCGATAAATGCAGTGTTTCATCCAAGCACGAGCAACTACTTGTATTATCTTACTGGTAAGGATGGTAGAATGTATTACGCTACAACGTTTGAGCAACACAAGAGGAATATTGTTAGGTATCTTAAATAAATTACAACTGTGTAAATGTACAGTAAGTACGCTATACTCTAATCTCTATTTGAAAGTATTTAATACCCACTGTCTACAAGCTAATTTCTGCTCATCATGAAGTCCCACAATCTTGCATTTATCGACACAGAAACAACAGGAACGAATCCCGAGAAGCATGAGATCATTGAGCTCGCATGCATTATTGCTCGTCAGGTAGAACGACCAGGAAAAGGTCCTTCACTTGAAATTGTAGAGGAGTGTGAATGGAAGATACAACCAAAGCGACTCGATCTTGCTGAAGAAGAAGCTCTTCGTGTAAATGGGTACAATGAAGTAGATTGGATGTTTGCGGTGACTCGAGAAAAAGCAATGGAAGAATTTGCCAAGAAAACGCAGAGTTGTACGTTTGTCTCGCATAACCTTGTGTTTGACTACGCATTCATACAGAAAGCATTTGAAGAAACGGGTGTAGAAAGCCGTATGCACTACGCGAAGCTTGATACCATCTCTATGGCATTTGCTCGACTCTATGATGCACCACAGGCGGATAAGTTTTCATTGCGCGCACTCTGTGAACTTCTTAAGGTAGAGAACAGCAAGGCTCACACCGCACTCGCAGATACCAAAGCGCTCGTTGCATGCTACCGCAAAATGATGGGAGCATAATACTTTGCAGAATTTTCAATGTTCTAATTTTCAATTTTAAAACCAAGAACTGATTACTTTAAAATTCACTTTTGCTTTGTAACGTGGTAGATTTCTATGATGAACGCAAGAAAAGCAAAAGTTTTTGTCGGTATGTCAGGCGGGGTGGACTCGTCTGTTTCCGCAGCACTGCTTAAAGAACAGGGGTACGATGTGACCGGTGTATTCATCAAGGTATGGCAACCGGATTTTATCGAATGTACCTGGAAAGAAGACAGACTTGATGCGATGCGTGTAGCTGCACAGCTTGGTATTCCTTTTGTCACACTTGATTTGGAACAAGAATACAAGCAAGGAGTGATCGACTACATGATCGAAGAGTACAAAGCTGGGCGTACACCAAACCCAGATGTGATGTGTAATCGCGAGGTGAAGTTCGGGGCGTTTTGGAAGTGGGCACAGGAGCAGGGTGCGAACTATATCGCAACTGGGCACTATGCTCAGGTAGAGACGACAGACAATAGACAGGAGACAGTAGATATTACGCCTGTGGCGTCGAAGCGGGGGTTTAATCTTGTTACAAGTAAAGATGACAACAAAGATCAAACCTATTTTCTTTGGACGCTCACAGAAAATGATCTTGCACACGTTCTTTTTCCGATTGGTCACATGACAAAGGAAGAGGTGAGAAAGGAGGCCCACAAAAGAAATTTATATACAAGTACAAAAAAAGATAGTCAGGGGTTATGCTTCGTAGGCTCTATTGATCTCAAAACACTCTTGAAAGAGTACATCAAAGAAGATCGTGGAGAAGTTGTGAATGAAGAAGGTGTTGTGGTAGGAACACATGATGGTGTCATGTTCTATACAATTGGTGAGCGACATGGATTTACTGTCACCAGAAGGGGCACTAACGACGCCGCGTACTATGTCATCGGGAAAGACTTGAACAACAACAAGCTTGTCGTGTCACACACCCGACCGGCTACCGAAAAAAGTCACCGGATTCTACTTGAATCTGTTAGTTTTGTACATGACGTACCACAAGAAGGCATACTCTACGAGGCTCGCGGCAGGTATCGTGCACCACTTGCAAAGGTATCCATGCAACAAGATGCAGATGGTTGGACTGCTACTGTCGTGGAGGGTGAACTTATCTATACATCAGGACAATCTCTTGTGATCTATGATGGTATACGTTGCTTGGGTGGCGGAATTATGAAGTAATACGTTGGTCTAGTGCTTGTGAGAGTTGTGTTGTTTGTGGTGACTGTATTCAAGATAGAGAATCCAGAGCACAATTGCGCCCAACGAAGAAACACTCACAATCTCCAAGGTGTGGAACTGTTCTTCGCTGAAGTTTTGGCCGAGCATAAACACAAAGACGGCAGCAAGAGGTGATCCTATTTGTGCAAAAATGCCGTACATAATAGTTTGTCGTACGGAAAGTCCAAGACTTCTGAAGACTGCAAGTGTGCCTAAGATTTTTGGAAGTTCGTGAATCATAATACCCACGGTCGCAGCACCTCCAATTACTGGACTGACGAGGTATGTTGCACCGATCACCGTACCATCGATGATGGAGTGAAATGCTTCACTTATAGCAATCCCACGAGCCCCGTCTTCTTCTTGCCCGTGGGTGTGTCCATGATGGAATCGTGAAAGGATAAAAAGAGTGAGAGAAGCTGTTATAACACCGAGCAGTATGTCGAGCGTCCCGACCCCTTCTGCATGCTCTTTAAATGTTTCAAAGACGGTGTACAAAAGAAGCCCAAGCCCAAGCGTAAGCACCACCATGCGCGTCTTTCCTTGAAGTAATCCTGTTCGTAGGAATACACCAAGAAGCGCAAGCGCCGGAAGGGCGCTTGCACTGATGAGGGTTAGAATAAGATGATAGTTCATGCTGTATAGTGATTCTAGTCTAGTCTACTATGCTCATATCTGCAAATGTGTCGCATATGTGTATGACGTATGATAGACTCCATATATGGCAATGTACTCCCGAGATGATCTGGTTGTCCTTCTTAAGGAAGCTAATTTGCGCGTGACAGACCACCGTCTTTTGGTGCTCGAAACTGTTGCAAAAGTAAAGCAACCAGCTACCGTGTATGAATTGGTAGAAACTCTCCGTAAAAAAGAAAACATCGATCAAGCAACCGTCTATCGTAATCTCTCCTCGCTCCACGAAGCAGGTCTTCTTCGGAGGCTTGATTTTAACCATGGCCATGCACACTATGAACTTGAAACAGGTCGTGCATCTCATCAGCTTGTATGTGGCAACTGTGAGACGATAGAAAAGATAGAGGGTATCTCGATTGATGACGTGGTAAAGAAAATGCTCAAGAAGAGTAAGAAATTTAAACACACAACGACACATTCTATGGAGATCTACGGTCTCTGCAAATCGTGCGCATAAATCATATGATACACATAGGCGATGAAGCACCACTGTTTTCACTTCCTGATCAAGATGGAGTTATCCATACTCTTTCTCAGTATCAAGGAAAGAAGGTGTTGCTGTATTTTTATCCAAAGGATGACACACCTGGATGTACTACCGAAGCATGTACGTTTCGTGATGGGTATGATGAGTTTGTAAAGATGGGACTAGTCATACTTGGTGTAAGTAAAGACTCAGTGAAAAGTCACAAGAAGTTTGCAGAAAAGTTTTCGCTCCCATTTCCACTTCTCTCAGATGAGTCGGGGGATGTTATTAAACAGTATGGATCGTGGGGAAAGAAAAAGTTTATGGGGCGGGAGTACGAAGGGATTCTGCGAAACAGCTTTCTTATTGATGAAAAGGGGAAGGTTGCGAAAGTGTATGAATCGGTAAAGACAGCAACGCATGCGAACGATGTGCGTACGGATACTCGTGCATACGTGAGGGTGTGAAGTATAGTTGAGGAATAAAAAAGCCGGATGTCTTTCGACATCCGGCCGTTTGCGTGTCGCCCTTCACGCCGCCTTCAGGAGTGGCGGGCTTGTGCACCGCGAGGTGCGGAAGGTGACGCTTTCCAGGTCGAGTTTCTTCGACATCGCCATACCAAGCAGTTTGACGCTCATGCTGCGGTCCGTGGGGACGTAACAGGCATCTCCCACCACGAGCGCCACATCGTAGTTCTGGTTGTTCACCCTCACTTCGATCGTATCACTCGGCTCGATGGGCACAAACTCGTTGGTCTGACCCACACCCCGCATCGTCACATGCAGGCACGCATCACCCGATTGTCGGGCGGACTCGATCGCCGACCTCAGGAGGTCGCGGTAGATCTCTGCCTGTGTCGGGCCCTGCTCTTCTTCTTTCATTGAAAACGCTCCTCAAGAACTACGGAAATGTGGCGCAGTTGCTACGCCACGACTTGTTGTGCTGTTTGGTACGAGGGGGTCTTTTGTATACAAGTGCCCCGTCCCTTACCGCACCTCGTAATCCTATACCTCTACATGACCTTTGTAAAGTATTCTTGTCAAATCCTTGTGTATAAAGGTATATCACTGTGATACTCTGTGGGTATTACTGATAAACGAAGAACCTCATGGAAACGATCAAGGAATTAATTAAAAACAACATAGTAGCATTCGGAATAGTCATCTCCATCGCATGGGTTGCGAGCTCATTTGTCTTGGCAGGAGGACTTGCGTCCATCAATGAACGCACATCCATCTCAGTGACAGGGACCTCTGAGCGCATGGTAGAAAGCGACGCTGGTAAATGGACATTCATGATCGCAAAGCAATCTTCTCCTGAGAGCTATGCGTTTGTGTCCAAACAATTACGCGATGCGTCTGTTGCATCAGTTGCATATCTCACAGAACAGGGTATTGATGGAGCGGATATTACAGTGCAACCGATTACTTCAAACGTGGTGTGTCAGTCACAACAGCAGGTGATGTATGACGGTATGGGCCGACAGCAGTGTTCTGGTCCGTTTACCTATAGCATTGTACAGACAGTGATCGTAGAGTCAGATAACGTCAAGCTTGTGCGTGACTTGTCTTTGAACGCAGCTGGTGTACTTGCAAACAAAGGTATTCAGCTACAAACGGTATCGGTTGATTTCTTCTACAACAAACTTTCAGAGATTCGTGCAGAGATGCTTGCTGAAGCATCGAAAAATGCAAAAGAACGAGCACAAGCAATCGCAGAAAGCACAGGAAACAAAGTCGGAAGCGTGAAAGATGCATCACAAGGAGTGTTTCAAGTGACGCAGAGAAATAGTACCGAGGTGAGCGATTATGGAAACTACGATACCTCTACGATTGAAAAGAAAATAACAGCAATTGTACGAGCAAGTTTCGAAGTTAAGTAAACAAAACGTAATACACAAAAAACCAAGCGAATCCGCTTGGTTTTTTGTTCATCGTATGGTTACTACTTTCCGCTTTCTTTATCAAATAGTCGGTCGATAAAACCAAAATATGCATCTTTCCCTTTCTCCTTTCCTGCGCATTCAACTGCAGCAGCGTAGGGGAGTGCTTGTGGGTGAATTTGTGTGAGGGGAAAGTGTCTGAATGCAAATCCAACACGATTTTGGTAATCGTTCATGACAGAGGTAATGGTAGGATGAAAACGAATGCAGTACGGACACTGTATGTCGGCGTATTCCAGAACCATGACATCACCCTCTTTTCCTTTGACAAGTTCGTCGTCTTTAATCTGTGATCCGGTAAAGGGAGAGGTTTCTGCTTTTCCGGAAAGTGCCTGGTCAAGTGCCGCACGTACAAAGCTTTCTGTCTGAGCTCCTTCTATTTTTGCAACTGTCGCATAGGTGGAACCCTTTTTCACAAGGATAAACGTCGTAGGTGTACCAGTGACACCAGCTTGCGTTCCGTCAGTAAATTCAGCATTGATGGCTTCCATCGTCTCATTTGAGGTGAGACACTGCTCCCATGAGTTACCTTTCAATTTTAATTCCTTAGCAACCTCTTTTACAAAATCCCTCACCTCATCCGTTACTGGTCGAATGATGTATCCATATGAGACGATGCTAAGCGCCACAATGCCTGATCCGATAAGTATTGCATAGGGTGTGGTGAGCGTGAAGCGCTGCAGGGGAGATACTACTCTTTGAAACAAGGTTCTTATTTTAGACATATTCATTTATACTGATGAAACGAGTATATCATGCAAGATCCTTCCATCTTCTCTCCATCCATGTTTAAGCGTTTGCTGTTTGCAATCATTCTTGAATTTGGTCCGATCTTTATTTTTTTGATGTCATTTCATCATTTCCATATCTACAAAGCGACGATGTTGCTCATGGTTGCCACTATCATCTCTACGGTTATCACCTATCGTCTTCAAAAACGCCTCCCGTATCTTGCGCTGTACCTTGCATTGCTCACCATCGGGTTTGGGTACCTTACGTTGCTCCATAGAGAGCCCAAGTTTATACAGATGCGAGACACGCTCTATGATCTGACATCTGCGGTGACACTCCTTTTTGGACTTATGATCAACGTGCCGTTCTTGAAAATAGCTTTTCATGAGGTCGTACCAATGACGGTTCGTGCGTGGCACAAACTTTCGTATGCATGGATCGGGTACTTCATCGTTATCGCGACACTGAATGAATACATACGAAGATTCTACTCACTTAACACGTGGTTTGATTTTAAGAGCATCATGGTGTTTGTGACCATTGTGTTTGGTTTTTTGGCACTTCATCTGTGCTACGAGAAAGAACACACAAAGTAATTTAAGATGGTTATAGAAAAACCGTTCGAATTGTGATAGAATTGTCGAATTATGCACGAGGAAGAAGTATCACACGGGGGAGAATCTACAAGTATTTTCCACGTTCAGGAAGAAACGCCGACAATTGTCGCCCCTCTCTTGGGTGATGTCGGTCCATTTGCGATCGCAACGTCAACAACAACAGTTGCGCTCATTACGGTGCTTTTCGTCGCTCTTGTGTGGAAGGTTTCGAAGTCGAGTCTTCTTCCTTCAAAGTTTCAAACAGCAATGGAACTTTTTTATGAGGCTATCGCTTCGTTTGTGACATCTATCGTTGGAAGTGAAGAGAGGGCAAAAACCATCATTCCGTACGTGGGAGCGCTTATGACGTACCTATTGGTTGCAAATCTTCTCCCAATGATACCGGGTATAGCAAGTTTCTATGTGTCGCTGCCATCTGGTGAACATGTACCGCTTTTTCGTGGCACTACCACTGATTTCAATACGACATTTGGTCTTGCACTTGCGGTTGTGGTTACTATGCAAATTGTAGGCATGCGCCAGCAGGGAGTATTTGGGTATCTTTCACATTTTATACAAATTAAGCAGGTGTGGAAGGGTTTCAGAAAGTCATTTGGCGACGGGGCTGTTTCAATTATTGGGTTTTTCGTTGGTCTCATTGAAATTATTTCTGAAATTGCAAAAGTGCTATCACTTAGCTTGCGATTGTTTGGAAACATGTTCGCTCACGAAGTGCTCACGGTTATTTTGCTCGGTGCGTTTGCGTTTGCTGTACCAGCGGTGTGGATGGGTATGGGGCTTCTGGTGGGGGTTGTGCAATCCATTGTGTTTGTGGCGCTCGTCACTGTGTATTACTCGCTTGTATTGAAGAAGGAAGGGAAAGATACTCACTAACGGAGTATCTAGAGGTAAAGAAAAGAGCGCGCAAGCGCTCTTTTTGTTGTTCTGGTTGAGGGTGCGGTCAGAGGGCGTCTTGACCGAGAGCGATGCACTCAGCAAGCGCAAACATCCTTTTCACTGGTATGGGTGGCTCCTCTCTCCACCCATCCTTCGGATATGGCGTGAGTTGCACGCCTTGTGGTTCAGTGATGACCTTGTAGCTGAAATCCCTTTCCGAGATACTCAGGCATGTGCCGTTTGGAAGGACGGCAGAGTAGTTGTCGCCGTCCTTGAAAATGATGAGTCCCATTTCGTTTTCTCCGTGAACTGTATTCGTTTCAGAGTCTAACGTGTATGCGGTATAAGTCAATGAAGATAGTACATTATTTATCCCATGCAAACTGGTCGGATGTGTGCTATGCTTATGCACAAAGCCTTACTTAGGCGATTTTTATTGAAACGTTGCAACTAGTATGTAGTGCATGTGTTTTGCATTCAACTAGCAACTACTAACTAATAAACTAATTTATGACTCCAGAAGCAGCTGTATTAATTGCAAAAGGAATGACTATTCTCGCCATGGTGGGAACAGCAATCGGACAAGGATATCTCGTTGGTAAAACAATGGAGGCAATCGGACGAAATCCTGACGTTGAAGGATCTCTTTTCTCAAAAATGATTATCGGTGTTGCTATGACCGAAACAACAGCGATTTTTGCGCTGGTCGCATTCTTCCTATTAGGTTAGCTAATAGCCGGTAGATAGTAGTTCCAGAAAACGAATTTGTAGTTTCTACTGTCTATATGTCTAATGTCTTGTAACGTATGTCTCAAATTCTCACCATTCTCTCATCTGTAGGATTCAATTGGCATGTTGCGCTTGCCAATTTTGTGAACTTCTTGATTATTTTATTCATACTCAATAAGTTCTTTTTCGGCAAACTTGGGAAAACCATTACTTCTCGCAAAGAGGCGATAGAGAAGGGTCTTTCTCAGGCAGCTGATGCAGAAAAAGCTCTCATGAGTGCTGAGGAAGAGAAGAAAGAGATCATTCACGCTGCCAAGAAAGAAGGACATGTGATTGTAACAGAAGCACAAACCCAAGCAAAGGCGCTTGCTTCTTCTATCACCTCCGAAGCAGAGAAAGAAAGAGAAGAGCGTATGCGCATTCTGAAAGAGAAAGAGGCGGACCTTCAAGCGAAAGTTGAAAAGGATTTTGCACAGCAAGCGCCACGTATTGTTGCGAACCTGTATGCTCAAACGCTTAAAAAGAATCTCTCAGAACAAGATAATAATGAGCTTATCGCAAGCATGAAGTAAGTATGACTCTCTCTAGAAAGATCGCACACACCGTTATAGAACAAGAAGTTGGAAGTGAGACACTTCTTGCGACACTTTCCAAGTACAACTTAGAGTCTTTACTCCCAAGTATTGTAGCTGAGATGAAAAAGCTTGTACGTATGGAGGATGGAAGTGCAGCGCTTCATGTCGAGTCGCCATTTCCTCTCGATGAGAGAGCGTTAGCACACATTGTGTCTCTAGCGGAAGCACAAGGTGCACCTATTATCACATCACACAACGAAGAACTTCTCGCCGGTTTCAAGGCTCGTTATAAAGGAATGTTGTACGATGGGTCTGCCGAACGAATCGTACACGCACTTACAAGAAACTAGAAACAGGAAACTAACAACCATTACAATCATGTCAGTAGAAAAAATAATTAAAGATCTAGAACAGAAAATTGCAACACTCTCTACAGAGGTTGGTACAAGCGAAATCGGAACAGTGATCTCTGTTTCTGACGGTATCGCGCGTATTTCAGGTCTTGCAACGTGCGCAAGTATGGAAGAACTCCGTTTTGCTTCTGGTGCAACGGGTCTGGCACTTAATCTCGAATCTGACATGATTGGTGCCGTGATTGTGGCCGGAGGAGACACTGTTCGCGAAGGCGAAGAGGTATCTCGCACAGGCCGCGTGCTCTCGATTCCTGTTGGAGACGCACTGCTTGGTCGTGTGGTCAACCCGCTCATGAATCCGCTAGATGGCGAACCACTCTCTTCTCTTACGGGAATTGAACTTGTGGAAAAGATTGCTCCAGGTGTGATGGAACGTGAACCGGTAAACGTTCCTATGCAAACAGGAGTCAAAGCAATTGATGCGATGATTCCTGTTGGACGCGGACAACGAGAACTCATCATCGGCGATAGACAAACAGGAAAGACAACAATCGCAATCGATACCATCATCAACCAAAAAGGAACTGGTGTGATCTGCGTGTACGTTGCTATCGGTCAGAAGGAGTCAAAGATCGCGCAAATTGTCGAGAAACTTAAAGAAGCAGGAGCACTCCCGTATACAGTTGTGGTGCTCGCTGGTGCGTCACACTCCGCTGCACTTTCGTATCTCGCGCCGTATGCAGGAACCGCCGTTGCTGAATATTTTATGAATCAAAAGAAAGATGTACTCGTCGTGTACGATGATCTTTCAAAGCATGCGGTTGCGTATCGTGAAATGTCATTGCTCCTTAAACGACCACCAGGACGTGAGGCATACCCAGGAGATGTCTTCTATCTCCACTCACGACTTCTCGAGCGTTCCTGCCGCAGAAATGAGGCTTCTGGAGGGGGTTCTATCACTGCGCTTCCTATTATCGAAACACAAGCAGGAGACGTGTCAGCATATATTCCAACAAACGTTATTTCTATCACTGACGGACAGATTTTCCTCGATGCAAACTTGTTCTACAAAGGTATGCGACCAGCGATTGATGTTGGGCTTTCGGTGTCGCGTGTGGGGTCTGCAGCACAGACAAAGGCGATGAAGAAAAATGCGGGTAAAATGAAACTCGCCATGGCGCAGTATCGTGAACTTGAAAGCTTCGCACAGTTTGACTCAGATCTTGACCAAGATACAAAGCGTACTATCGAGCGAGGAAAGAGAACGCAAGAAATCTTAAAGCAAGGGAATGGTGCACCACTTCGTACAGGACTTCAAGTTGCATCTGTGTATGCAGTAAACAATGGTTTCCTTGATTCTGTACAAGTCACAGATGTGAGTGTGTGGGAAAAAGCAATGCACGCATATATGACATCATCAGGTAAAGACATCGTGGAAGCGGTAGAAAAGGATTGGAATGATGACATTGAGAGCAAGCTTAAAGGTGCACTTGAGTCATTCGTTCATACGCACTCGCAATAATAATGTGTAATTTTAAATTTAAAATTTTAAATTTAAAATTAAAGCAGATTCATGCAAACAAAAGTTATTAAACAAAAGATAAAAAGCGTCGGCTCCATCAAGAAAATTACTAAAACGATGGAGATGGTTTCTGCTGCAAAGATGAAGAAAGCGACAGACCAAGCTCTCACGGTTCGTCCTTTTCACCAGGAAGCACAAGAACTTCTGGAGGATCTTTCGCTTGACCCGCTTGTTGCACATGATCTTCTTAGTCACAACGGTGTGCGCGACGAAGTGATTGTTATCGTTGCTTCAAATAAAGGTTTGTGTGGAAGCTACAATGTGAACGTGTATCGTAAACTACTCGAAGCATACAGCGAAGAGGAGAGAAAGCATCTGAAAATTGTTGCGTTTGGTAAATACGCAGAAAAGGTTGCAAAGAAACTTCACGCAGAGACACTTGCTTCGTTCACACATCCAGTCCTTACAGGGGATGATGCACGAGTTGTTGCTAACCTCCTTGTGGAATGGTACAAGGCTCGCACCATTGGAACTGTTCGAATTCTCTACACTCATTTCACGTCTGCTACCACATTTACACCGACACTGTTGCAACTCCTTCCATTTTCTTCTGAAGGAAAGCCAGACAGTCATGGTGAACCTCGTTATGAGTACGAACCAGATCAAGAAACTGTACTCTCAACTATTATCCCTATGATGATTCACAATATCATTTACGGAGCAATTCTTGAGAGCTATGCATCAGAGCATTCTGCACGTATGTTTGCCATGAAGTCTGCTACAGATAACGCAAGTGAGCTCCAAGACGAACTGAAGCTGTACTACAACCGAGCGCGTCAAGAGCGCGTGACGCAAGAAATATCTGAAATTGTGAGCGGAGCACTTGCCGCTGCCGGGTAAAGTGGTCACAATTTCAAATTTTTAATTTTTAATTTCTAATTAAACGCCGAGGATCAATTACTAACACTAATAACCAGCAACTAACAACCATCACCATGACCAAAGGAACAATCACACAAATCGTCGGACCAGTTATAGACATCTCATTTACTGAAGGTGTTCCAGCGCTGCGAAATGCACTTCACGTAACAAGAAGTGACGGGACACTTCTCACGCTTGAAGTTGCCCAGCACCTTGGATTCAATGATGTGCGTGCTGTTGCTATGTCATCCACAGACGGCCTCACTCGTGGTATGGAAGTGAAAGATACAGGAAGTGCGATACAAGTACCCGTTGGTCCAGAGGTTCTCGGACGTATGTTTGATGTGACAGGTATACCTATCGATAACCATGGTGAAGTCACAACTGCAAAGACATATTCAATTCATCGCGCAGCGCCGACATTTGATGAACAGTCCACGAAGGCAGAAGTGTTGGAAACAGGAATCAAAGTGATTGATCTCATCTGTCCATTTCTTAAAGGTGGAAAGGTTGGACTCTTCGGTGGTGCCGGTGTGGGAAAGACGGTGGTGATTCAAGAGCTCATTCGTAACATTGCTGCTGTGCACGGTGGGTATTCAATCTTTGCTGGTGTGGGTGAGCGATCTCGCGAAGGAAACGATCTCTATCGAGAAATGGAAGAGTCCGGTGTGCTTGATAAGACAGTACTTGTGTTCGGTCAAATGAACGAACCACCAGGAGCTCGTGCTCGCGTGGCGTTGTCTGCACTTTCTATGGCAGAGTACTTCCGTGATGAAGAAAAGAAAGACCTCCTTCTGTTCGTCGACAATATTTTCCGCTTCACACAAGCTGGTTCTGAGCTTTCAGCGCTCTTGGGTCGTATGCCGTCTGCTGTGGGGTATCAGCCGACACTTGCAACTGAAATGGGACAACTTCAAGAGCGTGTGACGTCTACCAAAAACGGTTCGATCACCTCTGTGCAGGCAGTGTATGTTCCGGCGGACGACTTGACTGATCCAGCACCTGCGACGACGTTTTCTCATCTTGACTCAACGGTGGTGCTCTCACGTCCACTTTCTGAGCTTGGTATTTATCCAGCCGTTGATCCGCTTGACTCTAGTTCTACCATCCTTACTCCGGAAACCGTTGGAGAAGATCACTACAATGTTGCTCGTGGTGTACAGAAAGTGCTTCAGCGCTACAAAGATCTTCAAGACATCATCGCCATCCTCGGTATGGATGAACTCTCTGATGATGATAAAAAGACGGTGGCGCGCGCTCGACGTATTCAGAAATTCCTCTCACAGCCATTCTTCGTGGCAGAGCAGTTTACTGGTGCGAAAGGTATCTATGTGAAGCGTGAAGACACCGTACGAAGCTTCAAAGATATTCTTGAAGGAAAGTATGACCACATTCCTGAGAGTGCGTTTTATATGAAAGGTGGGATTGAAGATGTATTAGCGGTGCATAATGAACAGATTAAGTAGATCTAAGGTATAAGTGCTAAGTAGTAAGGAATAAGTAAAACATGCAACCCTTAAGACTTAAGCCTTAATACGTAACCCTTTATGTTAAAGCTCAAAGTAGTCACTCCCGATAAAGTGCTCGTCGACGAAATCATCGACAGTGTTTCTATCCCAACCACAACGGGTGTGATTAGTGTGCGAAGTAAACACGTACCACTTGTTTCTACGATTAAATCAGGGGAGATGATTGTCTACAAAGCAGGAACAGGGCTTGGGTATGCTGTGTTTAAAGGTTTGGTGAACGTGCGCCCTCACCGTAAGGGACTCACTGAAGTTGTGGTATTGCTTGAGCGATCAGAACCTATCGAAGAACTTGATCATGCACGTGCAGAAGAAGCGCTTGCTCGTGCACGGGCCATGGCAGACGAGAAGGATGATGACGTAGACTTCGGACTTTTCGAAGGACTTATTGAAAAGGAACTCAATCGTGTGAAGATCGCAAGGAAATATAAGAGATAGCTGGGGGAGATAGACAGGAGACAGCAGACAATAGAAAGATAACAGAACAAAAAAGCCTTACATATAAGGCTTTTTTGTATGTATTGGATTTTGTTATAAAAAAGACTTGACAATTCTTGAGAATTTGATATCATTAGTAGTGACCAGAGGTTTGGTCGGGGTCCACCCGTCCTGTAATCTCTAGTAGATCTTGATGTTTGAGGAATGGTCAGCCTTAATAAACGTCAAGATAGGAACGTACGATCCGAAATTTCGTACGGGAGATTTGCCTCCTTAAATGGCAAACCGTCAAGGACCTGACGCGAGCCCCCAGCATGTGCTGGGGGCTTTTTACATTTTGATCTTTTTTCAATATATAAAAATATTGATTCATTCTTGTTTCAAGCTTCTATTTTACCGTGGGAAGAAAATGGCAAACACGATGATACCGACTATGATGCGATAGAATCCGAACGCGACAAACGTATGTTTGCGAACATAGTCCAAGAATAGTTTGATGACAAAGGTGGCGATCACAAATGAGGTGACCATACCAACTGCGAGCGTCGAAAGATTGCCCGTTTGAAGCACAACATCTGCATGTTTGTATATCGAATAGAGCGTGGCGGCTGACATGGTTGGAACCGCAAGGAGAAATGTGAATTCTGTGAGCATCGATCGGTCTAATTTCATAAGTAATCCTCCAACAATGACAGAGCCAGAACGAGATACACCCGGGATCATGGCAAGTACTTGATAGAGTCCAAGGAGAAATGCTTGCTTCACGGAAACATCGTGATGTAGTTTCGTTTCTCCGTTTTGCTGTGCTTTGTAGTAGCTGTTTTCAACGAAGAGGATGATGATTCCACCAACAAACAATGACACACCAACGATAAGAGGACTTGTGAGAAGTGCTTTTAAGTGTGGATAGATCACAAACCCGGCGATGCCGGTTGGGATAAATGCAACTGCGAGGCGCTTGATCATCGGAGCGGTGAAGATGCGTTTCCAGTACATGTAGAGCACTGCACCTATTGCACCGAGTTGAATTGCAACTTCAAATGCTATCAAGAAATCTGTCTGAGCGATCTTTAGTATGTGTGACGCAAGGATGAGGTGTCCTGTAGAAGAAATTGGGAGGAATTCAGTGAGTCCTTCGATGATACCGAGGTAGAGTGCTTGAATAATGTTCATGAAATAATCATACCACAGCAGGTGTGTGGTATTCTTCATACATGCATTTCGTTATTCTTTTTTGTGCTATCGTGCTTATCTTTGTCGCCATCCTCTTTGCTTTCTTTCGTGTCCTTGTGCGACACGAAAAGAAGCATCACCTGAGACATATTGTGATGCTTGCGGGCACCTCTCTTGGTTCGTGGTACGCGGCGTTTTTTCTTAAGAATGTGTTGCTACTCCCACGGCCTGACGCTACACATGCATTGTTTCATCCACTTGCTATGTATAGTCATGGACTACCGTCGGGTCATGCTGCGTTTATGTTTGCACTTGCTTCGACGATGCACTTTTTCGATAAACGCGCAGGGAAACTCTTGTACATACTTGCATTCATAACAGGCGTGGCACGCATCCTCGCAGGGGTGCATTTTTGGTATGACATCGTTGCAGGAGCTCTGCTTGGTATCACTGTTTCGTTTGTGGTGGTGACGCTCTGCAATCGTTTGATTGTGAGGAGGTAGATGACTTTTTAATTGTTGAAGGCTTGGTATTCGTGTGGTAGGATTGAGGTGAAATTCTTTCCCAACCACTCCTACAGGAGGTTCCCATGGCCAAAGCAACCACCGTCGGAAACGGCGATTTGAGCAAGTCCCTGCGCCAAAAAGGTGCCAAGCCGGAAGACGCACACGGCTTGAAGGACATCGTCCGCACGTCGATGTCACAGACACCGCCTCATCGACGCACCATGAAGTCGAGCTTCACTGTCGGCGCACCGGTTCCTCCGAGGAGGTGGTGAGCGGGTGTCTCCTCCCTGTGCAATGCACCGTCCTCGGTAGAGGACGGTGCATTTTTCATAGTGTATTCACCAGTATTTTTCTATCTACATGCTACACTTTTTGGTATGAGTATAGGTTTCTCTCTTCCTCAATCTTTTTCTTGCTCTCTATGAAGCTCTCATACATCACCCTTCAAGGATTCAAATCCTTCGCCAAGAAAACAACACTTGATGTCACTCACAGTCTGACGGGTGTTGTTGGTCCAAACGGTTCTGGTAAATCTAACGTCGCAGAAGCGATACGTTTTGTGCTTGGTGAACAATCTATGAAGTCCATGCGTGGAAAGATAGGCGCTGATGTCATTTTCAAGGGCTCTGAGCATCTCTCACCGCTTTCTCGTGCATCTGTGGTGATGGTGATCGACAACAAAGATAAAGGAGATGTTTCGCACGCTTCTGAAACCCTTGCGCCATACCTTGTGTACGACGAGCTCACACTTGCTCGTACGATCTATTCTGACGGTACAAGCGATTATCTTTTAAATGATGCAAAGATACGTCTGAAGGATGTTCAGGAACTGCTTTCGTTTGCTGGTATTGGAGGAAGTGCACACACCATCATCAATCAAGGTGAGGCAGATAGGATACTGCTTGCGTCTCCGAAGGATCGCAAAGAAGCGCTTGAAGATGCGCTCGGTCTTCGTATTTTCCATCTTCGTCTAGGAGAGAGTAAACGCAAACTCGAACGTGTAAAAGTACATGTGCATGAAGTTGAACTTCTGCGCAAAGAAATCAAACCTCATTTGGATCATTTGAAACGACAGGTGGATAAAATCGCTTCGCAAGAAGAAGAGAGAAAGAAGCTCCATGCGCTTTTAGTTGCGTATCTCAAGCGTGAAGAGGCGGAACTAACAGAGCTTCACGATCGTATACGTGAACAGGGAACATCGGCTTCACTTCTCCTTATTGCTGATTCAATCAAAAAAGAAGTGCATCTTCTGAAGGAGTCACATACGGACGGGTCTACGGTATCTCTCCAAGAAAAACAAACGGCACAAGCCGAAATGCGCGGACTACTCGAGAGGCGAGATCAGATTGCAAAGACGCTTGGTCGTCTGGAGGCCGAGAAAGCATACTTACAAAAAGAGCTCCACAAAGAAGAAGATGGCAAAGCTATAACCCTTGATGGAGATGTGTGGAATAGTGCACATACTGCGATTTCATATGGTATCGAGAACATTTCATCCGCGCTCACCATTTCAGATGTTTCTCAAGCTCAGATACATGTAGAGACTTTGAAAGAATCGACAGACTCTTTCTTTGGCGCTCATCGTACACGCGAAGACGGACGCAAAGCATCCATGGTGTCGGATATTGCTACTATTGACACAGCTATTGTGGAGTACGAAGCGAAAGAAAAGTCTATTTCATCTGAGATGGTAATGCTACAGGATCGCATCGATGCTTTTGATACAACAGCACAAGCAACACTTGCGTCTAAGTATGAGGAGGAAAAGAAAGTGATGATGCTTGAGAGTAAGTACCGTGAACTACAGAGCTCAATTGCGCTGCGTCTCCAAGAAGAAGAAGGGTATACACTTCGTAAAAACCATTTTGACGCATTACTGCAAGAAGGGGTGCTTGTTGTTGGTCGAGAAGTGCTCGAATACAAAGCACACAGCACAGATGATAGGTATACCGATACACCAAAACAAGATCTCCTGCGTGCTATTGAGCGCTCTAAGCTTCGCATAGAAGAAGCTGGTGTACCGAATCGAGAAGAAGTCATTTCTGAATACAATACGACACGAGAGCGTGATGAATACCTTACACAAGAGCTTGCTGACATCAAACAAAGCGAAGAGAAACTGCTTGCACTTATCGTTGACCTTGAGACGACGTTACAAACTCGTTTTGCAGAAGGGGTGAAAGAGGTATCGAAGATTTTCAGTGAATTTTTTGGAGAAGTGTTTATCGGAGGAAAGGGCAAGCTTTCTGTTGTTGAAATCGTAAAAGTAGATGAAGAAGGAAATCAGATTACCGAGCACGGTATCGACATTGATGTGTCGCTTCCAAACAAGAAAGTGAAAGAGATCAGCATGTTCTCAGGCGGTGAGCGTGCGCTTGTATCTATCGCACTCCTCTTTGCGATGTCTTCGATCACACCACCACCATTTATGGTGCTCGATGAAACAGATGCACCACTTGATGAAGCAAATGCACGAAAGTATGGTGTCATGCTCAAGCGACTAGCAGAGAAAAGCAAATTACTCGTGATCACCCACAATCGCGAAACGATGAATCATTGCGATATGCTCTATGGAGTGACGATTGGAGTAGATGGATCATCCAAGCTCCTTTCGATAGATTTCAAAGAAGCAGAAGCGTTAGCGCAATAAAAAATGAAAAGGCCAGCGACGAAAGTCGCTGGCTGAGGAAGGGTACATCTCTTACAGGTTGACAGCACCGTTGGCGCCGTACTGCATGCAGGTGGTGACAACCATCTGGTCGCCCAGGATGATGAGCACCGGCATTGGGGCTGCCGGCGGCTGGCTCAAGTTGGCGTGGGCGAGGTTGCCCGTGAACAGGACCTCGATGTTGTCCTTCTGGAGAGCGGTCATGCACGCGTCCCGTTCCTCGGGAGTGGAAAAGAAAACCAAGAACTTCATGATGGGCCTTTCTGCCGGGTGCTCGCAGTATTTGCGAGTGAAACAACACTACAACTTATTTATTATTTTGTCAAAATGTTTTTGTATCCAACAGTCCCCAATCCTTCACGTTAAAAAGCGCCCGCGGAAGCGGGTAGCTGAGATAGAGTGCATTTCTTAGCAAAGAAATGACACAGCTTTTTAAGGTGGAGGATTAAAAAGAAAAAGTGTTTATTTTAAATAAAACATGCGTTTCGTGGTATAGTTAAAAGAATATATGGAACGAATCTTTACTGGGCAAATTAGCATCACTTCGAAGAAGGATGGCTATGTGCGCGTAGACGCACTCGAGCACGATGGTGCTATTTTTATTGACCACAGTCACCTCGGAACTGCACTTCATCATGACATTGTTGAAGTAGAACTTCTTGGGAAGAAAGATAACGCAAAGGGTGAAAAAGAATTGTATGGAAAAGTAACCGCAATTGTTGAACGTGGAAGAAAAGGCTATGCGGGAGTGATAGAAGAAGATAATGGTATGTTTTTTCTTGTTCCTGATGACAAGAGAATGTATACGGATATCATGATCGCCCAGGATGGCTTAAACGGTGCTTCTGTAGGAATGAAGGTAATAGCAACTATTGATCTCTGGAAGGATCCAAAAAAATCTCCAATTGGAGTTGTCTCAAAAGTGCTCGGACATCCTGGAGATAATGATGCAGAAATGCTGGCATATGCGCTTGAGCGTGGGTTTAGCGACGAGCACAACGATGCGGTCAACAAAGAAGCAAACGACATCAAGCAACGGAGTATCACGGAAGAAGATAAAGCGAACCGAAGAGACTTCCGCACAACGCCTACCTTTACGATTGATCCAATAGACGCAAAGGACTTCGACGACGCTATCTCGTTTAAGAAACTAGACAATGGACACTACGAGGTCGGTATCCACATCGCAGATGTGTCGTACTATGTGCGTCCAGGGATGGCACTTGATGATGAAGCGATAGCGCGTGAGACATCGGTATACCTCGTGGATCGTGTGATACCCATGCTTCCTGAGGTGCTTTCAAATGATCTCTGCTCGCTTGTGCAAGGTGAGGACAGACTCGTCATGTCTGCGGTGTTTGAACTAGATGATGAAGGAGTGGTTCATGGTGAATGGTATGGTCGTTCGATCATCAACTCCCATCGTAGGTATTCATATGAGGATGCGCAAACGACACTCGACACAAAGCAGGGTGACTTCTATGAGGAGTTGAACATTTTAAATACGATTGCAAAAAAGATGCAACAAGTGCGTTTCGCATCTGGCGCGCTTGTGCTTGAAACAGAGGAAGTGAAGTTTAAATTAGACGAAAAGGGTGTACCAATCGATGTGTATGTGAAAGAACGAGGAGACACACATAAATTGATCGAGGAATACATGCTTCTTGCGAACAAGTATGTGAGCAAGTTCATCACGGAAGTGCAGGAAAAGAAAAACGGACGCTCGATTTGTGTGTATCGTATTCACGACAAACCAGACGCGGACAAGATGCATGATTTGGATCTGTACATACGAAGTCTTGGGTTTAAGGTTCGCTTCATCGACGGTCTTATCCCATCGCAAGACTTGAATGATCTTTTGGCAAAAATGGGAGATAGACCAGAAAAGCAGTTGCTCCAGGTGCATATCACGCGATCCATGGCAAAGGCTATCTATAGTACGAAAAATGTTGGACACTATGGACTTGGGTTTGAATACTATTCTCACTTCACGTCTCCAATTCGTCGTTATCCAGACGTGCTTACTCATCGGCTACTCATGCGAGTGCTAGGAGAGGATTATCCAAAAGAAGAAGAACGAGGACTGTTTGATTCATTGTGTGCAAAAGCCTCACGCCGAGAAAAAGAAGCGTCCGATGCGGAGCGTGGATCGATTAAGTATAAACAGGTGGAGTACATGTCGTATCGTATCGGACAAGAGTTCGATGGTATTGTCTCGGGTGTTTCTGAGTGGGGTATTTATGTGGAAGAAAAGAAAAGTAAATGTGAAGGTATGATACGACTTCGTGACCTTGGAGATGATTTCTATAACTACGATCAAAAAGGTGGACGAGTGTTCGGTGAGCGATCAGGTGTTGAGTGGAAGATAGGAACGCCAGTGAAAATTAAGGTGAAGAATGCGAACTTGGATTTGCGAGTCATCGACTACGTTCTTCTTGCGTAGTTTGATGCTTTTTGAAAATGAATCTTCCGTGGTAGAATAGAGTTCTAGAGAGTAGTGCGCTTGGTACTATTCAATAATCTCTCGTTAAAAAGAAAGGGAGCGTGAAAATGAAACGCGATCTTGAGCTTTGTTACCCGCAAGAAGTGCAGCAGAACGTAGGGTACTTGCTCCAACTCGACAGAGGAAGGTACATGGTTCGATTGACTGGTGGAACAGTCATCTATGAGGCCACAGATTGGTCTGTGACACAGGAACAAGATCATGTGGTGGTGGTCTTGCATGATGCACATGTCATGGATTCCCAAGGGCGTCGTTTCGTGACCGAGATGACTCGGGTTAGCCGGACACCACACATCCCCATCTACATGGGGAAGAAAATGAGTGTGTTGTGGAGTGGCGGTGGGTACTATGTCCCTCTGCCGCGAGCATGCTCACTCCTCTTCCTTCTGTGTGCGTAACGAAAGCCTCCCTGCGGGGGCTTTTCTTTTTCGTATGTTTATGGTAGAATGGGGGACATGTTAAAAATCAGACTACAACGTACAGGACGCAAGAACGACCCACATTTTCGTCTTATCGTCACTGAAAGCACGCTTAAGCCAAAGACTTCACAGTTTGCAGAAATTGTAGGAACCTACAACGTAAAAGCTGGTATCTTTGAAGCGAAAGCTGACCGTATCAAGCACTGGATGTCCAATGGCGCGCAAGTGACACCAACAGTACACAACCTCCTCATTTCAAAGGGAGTGCTCGAAGGAAAGAAGCTTAACGTACTTCCAAAGAAGACAGTTCAAGCAAAGAAGGAAGCGAAAGCTGCATAATAAAAAATCCGAGAGCTCTCTCGGATTTTTTAGTATGAGCTGTTGTGGGAAATACCGCTTGTGTATAAGTTGCATATAAACGGGCCAATTACTGATACGATTGAAAGATAAGAACAAAGAAAAACCGATATGAAAGATCAAGAATTTGTTGAGTATGTGGTGAAAGCGCTTGTGGATAATCCAGAGAAGGTGAAAGTGGAACGCAGAGTTGATGAAATGGGTGTGCTTATTACCCTTGATGTAGGCGGAGAAGATATGGGGAAAATCATTGGACGTGACGGTGCAACAGCAAAAGCACTTCGGACACTTCTTCGTGTCGTTGGTATGAAGAACAATGCTCGTGTGAATTTGAAGATCAATGAACCAGAGGGACGTTCATATGAAGCTGGTAGTGGGTACACTCCGCGCTATGATACCTCAGATGTGGATGCAGTGATGAACGATTTGAAGTCTTTGTAGAAAGAATCTCAACAAGAAAGTCGCCCTTCCGGGCGACTTTCTTTAAGTAAAGAATGGAACAGGACATTGATAATATGACTACATTTTGTTATACTGTCAAGTATGAGATATCACGTTGTGACGATCTTTCCCAATATGTTCGACTCGTACTTTGCGGAGTCGATTATTTCTCGTGCAATTGAAGATAAACTGATCGACATCTACACCTACGCGCTTCGTGACTACACGACGGACAAACACAGACGTGTGGATGGCAAACCATACGGAGGTGGACCAGGTATGGTCATGTGGGTGGATCCTATTCTTAATTGCGTTGAAGCAATTAAGAAGAAGCAAGAAACACGAGATAAGAAGCGAGGAGAAACATCAAAGACACTTGTGGTTATTTTTAATGCTGGTGGACAGAAGTTCACCAACACGCTTGCTCAAAAATCTGCGAAAGGATACACCGACATTATTTTTATCTGTGGCAGGTATGAAGGTATTGACTCTCGTGTGAAGAAGATTTTGAAAGCCAAGGAATGGAGTATCGGTGAATATGTCTTAACAGGTGGAGAGCTTCCTGCGATGGTCTGTATCGATGCGATTTCACGCCAAATCAAAGGCGTGCTCAATGACGAACTCTCGCTTGAAGAAAAGCGTATTGCAAGTCACGAGATCTACGCCCGCCCTGAAGTGTACGAACATGCTGGCAAAAAGTACCGCGTTCCGAAAGTGCTTCTTTCAGGCAATCATAAATTGATCGACGAGTATCGCGCAAAGAAAGAGAATACGATAGGGAAAAAGAAAGAGAAGTAATTAGTTTTATCTATCAACCATAACGATCAGCATGTATCTAAAACTCAAAGTCATCCCAGACTCCAAGCAGGAGAACATCGAGCAGCTCAAAGATGATGAGTATCGTATATGGGTGAAAGCGCCCGCAGAAAACAACAGAGCAAACGAACGTGTGCTTGAAATCATGCGAGACATGTTTAAAGAGAAGCGTATACGTCTCGTTTCAGGACACACGAGTCCGTCGAAGATTGTTTCTGTGGACTAGATAATACTTAGTATGGAGCCAGAGGCGAGGATCGAACTCGCGACCTCTTCGTTACGAGTGAAGTGCTCTACCAACTGAGCTACTCTGGCAAAAGATCGTTGATCTTGAGCCGTTGGCCAGAATCGAACTGGCGACCTTTTCCTTACCATGGAAATGCTCTACCGACTGAGCTACAACGGCGTATATACGTACACAGTCGCCCTATTCTAACGAATTTGTCTTATAATTTCAATGTAAAGTAATGTCTTTCTCTTGGTATACTGTGCCCACATGAAAAAGATCTTCTTGTTTCTTGTTGTGTGTGGGGTTATCGTCTACGGGATATGTTGGCGATTAAGCGAGATGGGATGGACGATCTTTGACACAGACACTCCAACTGCTGCAGTTCAAACACAAACCTCGGAATTATCTGTAGCAACGTCGACTCCGCTTCTTTTTGTGGGAGACATCATGCTCGGGCGTTATGTAGAAAAGTTTGCACACGAGGAAGGAAACGACTTGAGATCATTTGAAATGATGCGAGACTTTCTCAAAGCGCACATCACCATCGCCAACCTGGAAGGTCCGATACCAGATACTCATACTCCAACGCCTGCGAATGGGTTTTCGTTTTCCTTTTCTTCATCCACTCCGCACGTTTTGCGAGAGGGTGGTGTTACTGCTGTGTCACTTGCAAACAACCACATGTTTGACCACGGAACATCAGGATACGAAGCAACCAAGCAAGCACTAGCACGTGGTGATGTGAAGCACTTCGGTGGCTATGCGCCGACTACGGACGACTACTTCGAGACGAAACTGGGCACAACAACGGTGATTGTGTATGGCATCACCATGATCGCAACTGGATGGGACGAAGAACAAGCTCTCGCGATCACCAAGACGTTGCGTGCTGAGCATCCATCTGCGTATCTGGTTGCATTTCTTCACTGGGGTGATGAGTATGTGACACAGAACACGTATCAGCGTGCGTTTGCGCACAGGCTTGTCGATGAGGGTGTGGACACTATCATCGGATCGCATCCACATGTTGTGCAAGGTATTGAGATGTACAAGAATGTACCCATCTTCTACTCACTTGGTAATTTTATTTTTGATCAGTATTGGCGAAGCGACTTGGAGGATGGTGTACTTGTGCAGATAGAACAAGAACAAGGATCCTCTGCATATACGCTCATCCCCATCAGGTCATCTCGTTCTGTTCCATACATAGCAGAAGGACAAGATAGGACACGCATCCTTGCGCGCATTGCTGAACAATCAGATGAGAATTTGAAAGCGGATATTTTGGAAGGAACAATCAGTATTTCTTTGCATGATTGATGCGAACGTCGCATTTGCGAGTTGTTGTAAAAAGGAGTACAGTACTGGTTGATTGTTCGTAAACCAACGCCCCGAACATGGGGAGAGAGGCGTATCATGAGCATTATGCCAAAAAGGGTGAGCCGCGATCAGCAGGCAGGGGTGAGGTATGACCGCCTCCCCAAGTACCCAGAAAAGTGCAAGACGTGGGAGGAGTTCGTGGAGTTCATGGCGAAGAAGCCACAACTCGCCCCGTTTGCGTTCCGTGTCATGGAGCAACCGTATACGCACGGTATACCAACTTCCTTTTCTTTCGGGTCAGATAGCGTGCTGCTTGACCCGATTTTCTTCGGACTCTGTCGGAGAGGCGAAGGTAGCACGCTTGGCTCGCACTGCATGTTCATGAATGATCGGCGGGAGACCTTCTTTCTCGACTCGATTAGTCACGACATCACCGGTCTCGGGCCGGACCTCTTCTCGTGGGATGGATCAGGCAAGCATGGCAAGATCTCCGCGCTCTACCTTTCGCCGGACCAGGTGATGGGGCAGCTTCACGGATGGATGAAGTATCAGTTGAGCGGGGACGAGGTCATGAGCTCCGAGCGCGCCCGCGAACAGCTCAAAGCCAAGTACTGGCTGAAGGTGTTCCTCGCAGTGTTTCTGCATGTGCCATCAGAAGTTCAAGCCCTCGTGACGGAGCTCGAAGGGAAGCTCGCAAAGTATCGTGAGCAGAAAACCAAAGAGCTCGACGTGGTGCGCCAGCAGATCGTGGCCCTGGAAGAAGAGATCAGGATCTTCTCGCAGTAGATCCAAGGCTCCGCACGTGAGGCCGGATTCGTCCGGCTTTTTTGTTGGACAAAGAAGGTGTTTTTGGGTAGTGTGAGGTTTGTTCTGTTCTGGTAGGATTATGTCTGGGAGGGTTATGCAAGAAAGTCTCAAAACACCTCTGATTTCTGGTGTGTATGCATGTGTTTCGTGGCAAAGAATGTCCGCTGTTGAAGTCCATCAGCTCTATACCGACTACAACAACAATTTGTCGTGGATGAGAAGAACGGCGCCAGTTTCTTTGATGACTATCGAGTGGGCACTCGATGCACTCGTCAAGGAGAAGTTGGTTTGCAAAGAGCTCACCATCTTTACAGATCAAGCTCTCACCGAAGATACGTATGTGTACTTCAAGTCACCATGAGTCCCTCCACGAGAGGGGCTTTTTTATACAAATAAAAAAAGTGCGCAAGCTTTACTTGCGCACCACGACCCCTTGTTCATTCGAAGATCTTTGAAAGACTTCTCTCCAACAGTTTTGCGTGCACGTTGAAGATGAAGTAGTCTCCGACTCGGATGTTCTTCCTCGCTGCTTCAAGGACATCTCTCGCATCGAAGAGCTTTGCGACGATTTCTTCGTCGCCGTCGATTGTCATGGGCACGAAGTCTTGAAGTGATGTGACTTCACCCACGAACACGTATTGAGTGTGCGTGTCGCTCGGGTTGACTCGGCTCGGTTTCAGGATGGGTTCCAATACGGGCCGAGGTTCGTCGACCCACAAGCCAGTCTCTTCGCGAAGTTCTCGCACTGCAGCAGCAGAGAGCTCTTCACCTTCTTTCACACCACCACCGGGTATTCTCCATAGCGGTCTTCTGTAGTTCAGTGATGCCACGAG
>JBDKFI010000002.1:0-34198 GCA_039798825.1 Candidatus Parcubacteria bacterium
GATGGACGCATCTTTGAGTGAGTACCCAATGTTGTGCTCTATTGGGAAAATGAGAAACGACGGTGCGTGCTCGTTGTCGATGTTTGCAATCGACATGCGCACAGGTTTGGTGCTTTTTGCAAGCTGATGAGCAAGCCTCAGTTTTGCTTTCTTGTAGTTTGCAAACGACCCGTGACTTTCTATGTGTTCAGGAGAGAGGTTGGTGAAGATGAGTGCATCCATAGACACTCCGACGTGTCTGAAGAACCGAGCACCCTCAGATGTCATCTCGATGATTGCATAGTCGCATCCGGCATCTACTGCTTCACGAAGAAACTTTTGTGTGAAGAATCTGCCAGGCATCGTCATCTTGTACATGTTTGGACGACTCGTTTCTCCTACCTTAAATCGTATCGTGGAGAGAATTGCTGTTTTTTTGCCACACGCTTCGAGTACTGCGTTTACGAACTCCACGGTAGAGGACTTTCCTTTTGTGCCAGTGATGCCGATGACGAAGATGTGTTGTGAGGGATTTCTGTAGATGATCGTGCCCGTGATAGCAAGTGCCAAGTGGTATACAGGCTGGAAGAATCTATAGACTTTTTTCGGAATGAGTTGTTCTACGGCACGAAGCAGTTTTTCCATATGTAGTAGTATACACGTTTAAGAATTTGGAATACTACCTCAGATTCAAGACGTGGGGAGGTTGATTATTTTATCTTAGACAGAGCCTCTTTAATAAGTGCGCTTGTGTTTGTCTCGCTTTGATTAATTTTTTGAAGTACCTCGTGAATCTCTTTCGGTGAGTAGCCAAGCGCCTCAAGCGCGAGACGCACCTCAAAGAATGTGTCTGGTTTCGTCGCATCATGAAGGTGTCCCAGTTTTCCTTTTAGCTCGAGGATGATTTTCTCTGCAGTTCTTTTTCCAATTCCTGGTGTGTGTGAAAGTAGCGTCGCGTCTGCTCGCTCTACCGCATCTGCAACAGATGCAGGGGAGTGTACTGAGAGCATTGCAAGGGCTGACTTAGGACCAATGCCAGAGACGTTGATGAGCTTTTCAAAGAGCTCAAGTTCCTGTTTGGTTTCAAACCCGTAGAGTGCTAGTTGATCCTCTCGAGCGTGTGTATGAACGAAAAGCGAGACTGTCTTTTCCTCTTCGCATGCAAGAAGTGTGGGAAGCGGTGCAAGCACCGTGTACCCAACACCCCCCACAAGGAGAATGATACTTTTTTCTGTCGAGGAGTGTACGTGCCCGGTGAGGTAGCCAATCATAGGAGGTAGTATACCAGGATGGGCGCCAGACAGTAGACAATAGACAGTAGACAACAGACAGGAGACAATACGGGATACGGTAAGGGGTAGGAAACACGCAGGAGATCTGTTGCAGAAAACGAAAAAAGGTGGTAGTATTCACGTTACTTATGGATTTGACGTCAAACGGACGTCTGTTGTCTAAAGTCTACCTATCTACATATGGCAATTACAAAAAACGCAAAGAAAGCTAATCGAGTGAGCGTACGACGTCGTGTTTCTAACGATGTTCGTCGTCGCACCATGAAAGAAGCGGTGAAGGATGTGCGAAAGGATGTCTCATCAAAGGATGAGAAGTCTCTCAAGACAACGCTTTCACTTGCATACAAGGCACTCGACAAGGCTGCAAAGAAAGGCGTCATCAAGCGTGGCACTGCAGATCGAAAGAAAGCTCGTCTTGCAAAAGCTGTTGCGAAGATCTCAAAGTAACACAACAGAAAACAATACATCAAAAAGCACCCGAGGGGGTGCTTTTGATTTTTGGGTATGTATTTGGCAGGAAGTTCGGTCACCACTTTGGTATTTTATTTCATAACTTCGTTATTCATAAAACACTCAAAGTCTCGACCCCGAGAAAAACCGACAAAATTATAAAAGAAAAATATTTGAATTCAATTTTTCTTTTATAATTCCGTAGACCGGTTTTTCGTTCGATTCCTGCCGAATGACGCTTGGGCGTCATTCTCCGAGGGCACAAAATACAAAACACACAGGCCTGACCTGTGTGTTTTGTATTTTGTGCCCTCGGCAGGAATCGAACCTGCATCGCAAGTACCGCAAACTTGAATTCTATCCATTGAACTACGAGAGCGATGTGTAAGATACTACATTATTTTAAGCCTTTTGGCTAGGGTTCGCCCCGTCCTTATTTATTTTTCTAAGCTTAATGATGTGGTAGACTGTGTTAGTGACCAACAAGGTAACAAGAAAACCAAATACTGCCTGTTGCATTTGTGGAAAGAGGGTCTACAGAAGGCCGTACGAGATAGAAAAAACGAAGGGACGCATTTTTTGTAGCTCATCATGCTATGGAATTTCGTGTAGAAAAGAGGTTGCATGTCTGGTGTGTGGAAAGCAAATCCTTTCTCGTTTTAATAAGAAAACGTGCAGTAGGGTGTGTGCAAACAGAAGTAGAAAAGGTATACGGTATAAGCTTGATAGGCCAGAAGATAAGGCAGAAAAAATAAAAAGTCTCAAGCTGAAGCTGATAGAACTTCGCGGGCAAGCATGCGAACGTTGTACATATAATAAAGTTAAAGTCCTACAAGTTCATCACAAAAACAGAAACCACGATGATAATCGTATCGAGAATCTCGAGCTCGTTTGTCCGAATTGTCACTACGAAGAACACGCATCCTCAGGACTTTAAAAAAATGCTTGTATGTGGTATATTGTTGCAACCGTTGAAGTGATATACGGAGGAGTGGCAGAGTTGGTCTATTGCACTTGTCTTGAAAACAAGAGTCTGGGTAACCGGACCGTGAGTTCGAATCTCACCTCCTCCGCACCGCTAACAAAACCCACAGTATTGTGGGTTTTGTTATACTCTAAATTATGAACAAAAAACTATGGTTCCGAGCGAAAACATATGGGTGGGGATGGACACCGTGCTCGTGGGAGGGGTGGTTAGCGATTCTCATTTTTGTGCTATTTCAAGTGTGGAACTTTTTGCGTCTCGATGAGGTTTCTCACTCCGCAAGCGATACGCTCCGACCGTTTGTCATACAGTCGCTTCTGGCGGTGGTTGTACTCATAGGTGTCGCGTATTATCGTGGAGAAAAACCAGGACGGAGATGGGGAGGGAAGTAAGGGATAAGTAGACAGTAGACAATAGTAATTCTAAATCTTGAACTTGCCAAATAATTCTGCTCGACGGAACAAGTAAACTTATCATGTGATGTGGCTACTGGCCACTCACTTCTCGTCGCGATATACTTCCAGCATGGAAAATAACAATCTTCACGAAGTTGTCATTACGGCAATCGTTGTCAAAGATGGAAAGTATTTAATAACTCGCAGGTCGGCACAGAAAAAAAGATTTCCTTCTATGTGGACAGTGCCTGGAGGAAAGCTAGAGAAAGACGATTACATCAACACGCCAAAACCAACAAAAGATTATTGGTACAACGTCCTGGAAAACGTTGTTCGAAGAGAGGTGAAAGAAGAGACAGGAGTAGAGATAACAAACATCGACTATGTTACTAGTTTGGCAACAGTGCATGCAGACGGAACGCCATCATTTGTGATTTCTGTGATGGCAGATTATGCTTCCGGCGATGTACAACTCCAAGAAGCAGAAACAGACATGCACGCGTGGGTGACCCTCGAAGAAGCCAAGACGTATGATCTCATCGGCGGTATCTACGAAGAGTTGCTGATGGCGGATAACCGGAGAAAAGGCATTAGAGAAGAATGGAAACCTCAAACACTATGAAATACCTAGGAATTGATTTCGGAACAAAGAAGGTGGGATTTGCTCAGTCAGACGACGACGGGCGTATCGCGTTCCCCCTCATGATTTCTCCAAATGATGCACAACTTCTCAAAGACACGCTCGAGCTCATTCGTGAAATGAAGATCGGCACGGTGGTGATCGGTGAAAGCGTAGACCAGAAAGGTAAACCAAATCCAATTGCCAAAGAAGCTCGTGCCTTTGGTCTTAGTCTTGAGTCGGGAAGCGACGTCGTTGTTACGTTTGAAAAAGAGTGGTATTCAACCGTAGAAGCGCGCAAGCAGCCAGGAAAAGAGGGGGCACACGACGTGGATGATCAGGCAGCAGCGATTGTACTTCAGCGGTATTTGGATAAGGTAAACGGCCCAGTGATTTCTGATGATGAAGAAGTGGGTGACGACGATAGTGGTGACGAAGGTGCGCGTGAAGAATCGTGGTAGCTCGCATCGGATTAGGCGATAGGTGGTAGATAATAGTAGAATACGGAAATGATGCAGGAAAACACAGAACCAACCACGCAAGAAGCACAGGTCTTCGCAACTATTGATGACTTTCAAAAAATAGAACTCCGACTAGGGACGGTCATATCTGTCGATGTGGTAGAAGGTGCAGATAAACTCTACATTTTGAAAGTTGATCTAGGTGAAGCTGCTCCACGACAAATCCTTTCTGGTATACGAGAGTATGTTCAGCCGGAGGAACTGCTCGGTAAACAGTTTCCGTTTGTGACCAATCTCGCACCGCGCATGCTTCGCGGACATGAGTCGCAAGGAATGATTCTTGCAGGTTCAGAGGGTGAGACGCTCGCTCTTCTTGCACCGACTAAACAACTTCCAAATGGCACAAGACTTCGTTAATGTTGAATTAAAGAAGATTGATGCAGTCATCGCGTACATCGCGACACGCACCTGGATTAAATCTGGTGTGTACATCGTAGCACTTCTCGAATCGACCATCTCACCGATTCTTCCAGAGCTTGTCGTCGCGGCCGTGCTCTCATATCGAAAAGATATTTCGTGGAAACTATTGAGCGTTATTTCTGCGCTCGGTTCTGCAACGGGGGCCAGCATATTATATGCTCTTGGAAAATATTTGTATGTTACTCACACACTCTTTTTCGACAAGCTGCTTGGCTCTCAGATAGGAATGTATAGTGAAAAGTTGTTTGAACATAGCACGTTTGTGAGTATGTTTTTGGCAGCATTTACTCCACTTCCTGATCGCGTGTTTGCATTTCTTTCAGGCACGTTTAGTTTGCCGATACTTGTTGTCGTCAGCGCTTTTTTCTTGGGTCGATTGATTCGTGTTGGTATCATTGCATACTTTTCATACGAATATGGTGACGAGGCTCGTGAGTACATACTCAAACATACTCGTCGAGCTGTGTATGTGATCGTAGCACTCGCAGTGCTCTATGGAGTACTTGTGTATACAGGTATACTATAGAGATGAAACATCATGTTTGTATATTCGATGACTATATCATCGTTGATGGCGAAACAATTCCGATAGGAAAGATTTTGATCGAGCAAGAAATCACCAAAGCATTAAGTGATGTGCTTGATAGCATTGTTCACAAAATCGGTACGGGGGAGGTCATTGTGTGTGGAGAAGGAGACGCAAGGCGCATGCTCGGAAGGAAACTCGAAGACAGGCTCGGAAGAGAGGTTTCGTATGAATAGATTCACCCCGCACGTGGCGGGGTGGGTGACTAGCACAGGGTATTGATGGGCGTCCTTTCTTGATCGACTGTTTCCCACCGCATGTTGTTCTGCTGCGGCTTCGGGAGGGTTCTCGGCAAACGGAGTGACACGCCCGCATGTTTCGGGCACACCTCTTTGGGCGTGACGAATCCGAGCGTTCTCACGTACGGTGAGCATCCGCGGATGCTCATATCAAAACCAAGGAGTTCCATGTAGCCCTCACTTTCTTGTTGGAACAGGCCTCTCTAAGACTACACCGAAGATGAAGTCTTTTCAAATTGTGCCTCGGAGTGGAATCGAACCACTATTAACGGCTTAGAAGTCCGCTGTTCTATCCATTGAACTACCAAGGCATATGGTGTATCAATACTAGCAAAAAAATAGGATTCTCGCGATATACTAGTTTCTATGGAAAGACCAAAACCACAAGAGCCGACAAATTCATTTGAAAGAGAGCAAGTTCTCGGGAATTTACTTCAATTAGAACTTGCTGAGCTCGTAGGTGAAGATGTGGAGTCGTTTATCGACAACAAAGGAGAACAGGTGAGGGTGTTTCTAAGTAACCATCCAGGTTTTCTTGATTTTTTCGAAGGACACAAAGAAGAGGCACTACAAGAAGTGCACAAGGATCTCTATCACTAGGGAAGGGTGGCAAAAACGAAAAAAGTATTGTAGTATAGGAGAACCCATAGGGGCGATTAGCTCAGTTGGTAGAGCAGCGCTTTTACACAGCGAAGGTCACAGGTTCGAATCCTGTATTGCCCACCACAGAAACAGTAGTCAAACATGACACGGTCTCACGTGTCATTTTTGATACACTTACTATCATGAACTTCCCAATTTTGTACGAAGATAAACATACGCTTGTGATCGACAAGCCGTGTGGCATTATGGTGCATCCAGATGACCGTCAAGACGAAGACACTATCGCTGGATGGATGGCACAAACCTACCCGATGGACGGTGTGGGGGACAAAGGAAGGGAGGGTATCGTTCATCGTTTGGATAGAAACACGACAGGCGTGCTCATACTCGCGAAAGACAACATCGCTTTCACTACATTCAAGAAGCAATTCAGGGATCACACGACACGCAAAGTGTATCGAGCTATTGTGGAGGGAAACATTAAACACGAAACAGGGATGATTTCTCTTCCTATCGCTCGTGCGAAGTCAGACTTCCGAAAGCGTACCGTTGTAGATCTTTTCTCTGGCGATGCGCGAGGGGGGGAGCGCGAAGCGATTACGCGCTACAAAGTGCTTGCTCGTTCAACCGGAGACGATGGCAAGCAGTATTCGTATGTGGAGTGCTACCCGCTCACAGGACGCACGCACCAGATCCGTGCGCACTTTAGAGGGATACGCCATCCAATCATTGGAGATGATTTGTACGGTTCTGCAACAGGAAAAGATAAGGCTCCTCGATCCATGCTGCACGCGCACTCGCTCACTATTCAAATTCCAGGGGAGTCGGAAGGATACACCGAAAAGACGTTTATGGCAGATGTGCCACAAGACATGAAAGAAACCCTCACAAAGCTTGGATTTGAACGGGATGTCGCGTAAGGTAAAGGGTATTGTCTAAAGGCTTTTTCCGTGCTATCATAGCCGAACGTAAACACTATTTATGAAAACGACTATCAAACTCACCCCGGTTGACGTGGAGGCTCGCAAAGGACTTACTTTCGCCTCTGGTGACGTGGTTCGGGTGTGGAACAAAATCAAGGAAGCTGATGGAAAGACTCGCCTCCAAGCGTTTGAAGGTATGGTACTTGCTCGAAAGCACGGTACAGAGATTGGAGCGACGTTTACTGTTCGTCGTGTTGCTTCGGGTGTAGGTGTTGAACGAGTATTTCCACTTTACTCTGTTATGATCGACAAGATCGAAATCGTTCGTCACTCAAAGACACGTCGAAGCAAGCTCTACTATGTTCGCGACAAGGCACTCCGCGATGTACGTCGAAAGTTGAAGGCTGACACGAAGGTTGTGAAGAAAGGTGCTACAACAACCGTTGAAGCAGCAGTTGAAGAAGAGACACAAGAAGTCACTGCATAACAAAAATCCACGCATATGCGTGGATTTTTATTTACCAAGGATATTCTTTTCCTTCGTACCAGAATCTACCAGTAGCAGGGGAGGACGTGGCAAGTGTGTAGATCTGCTCCGCAGCTTGCTTGGGAGTGTGGTCTGCATTTGTTCCTCCTATTGTGGTTTTTGTCCATCCTGGATGCACCGAGGAAACAATCGCGTGCCTCTCGAGTCGCAGTGCGAGTGTACGTGTGTACATGTTGAGTGCTGCCTTTGAGATTTTGTAGGAAGGGTAGTGTCCTTCGTGATGGCTTTCGTGTCCTACAAGCGAAAGCGATCCCGCAGACGATGATACGTTCACAATGTGTGCGCTTTCTTCCAAGAGTGGAATGATGCGCTCGGTGAAGTCGATGGTGCCGATGAGATTTACTGCGAGTGTTTGTGTCAGTGTTTCTCGAACTACCGCTGTTTCATTTTCATCGACGAGTGTCCCTGCGTTATTGACGAGGATGGAGATCTTGATATCTTGTGCTTGAATGGTTTGCACACAGTCTTCGATGCTTTCTTCTGAAGCGAGGTCCAAGGTGAGCGTTGTCGTGTTCTGAAGTGGCGCGATTTCAGTTTCGTGTTCCACGGTGCCGATCACCTGGTAATCAGCTGCCATGAAGCGCTCTGCGAGCGCACGACCGATACCTCTTGCAACACCTGTGATGAGAACTGTTTTCATGAGGGTAGTATAGCAGGAGGGGGATCAAATGGCTTTGACACAATTTTTGTAGTTTGTGTGCGGTGGTGCAGGGGATTAGAATTCAGATTAACTTTTCTGTACTGAAATAAAGAAATGCTGAAAAGGGAATGAGTATTTGTTCTGGTCTAAGTATTTTGAAGAAAGATAATCCTCAAGTTCTGATTTGTGTTTCAAAAACTGAAGTTTATTCTCTGGGATTCCATTTCCAAAAACAAATGAAAGAGCATTAACCATATCTTCTAATTTATTAGTTGTTACATGGGTGATAACTTTTCTTATTGAAACAGTTCCATAAGATTCTAAAATTGAAAGAATGGATTGATACCCATGAATATTTTTATCAAACTGTTGTTCATTAATATATTCCAATAATTTATTCCAATCATCATCCTCACCTCTATAGCTTACAAGGAGGAGAATTCCTTGTGGTGAAACAAGTTCCCACGCTCGAGATAGAAAAGGTCGATGATTTTCCTCAGTGTATGAAAGTGAATGAGATGAAAGAACTACATCAAATGTCCCAGGAACATCCACGGGAAATCTTCCTTCTATCACCCTCAGTCCTCCTTCCTTTAGAAGGGATACAAATGTTGTTTTTGATTCCACTGCTACATATTGTTCAACTTTCTTCGAAAGTGGGAGTGCGAGTTCTCCGTTGCCTGCACCTATATCGAGTAATGATCCGGCGTCAATTTTTTGAATTTCTTTCGTAATCTCCTCAAGTAAAATCTTCTTCTCATCGGTATGAGACATAAAGATCTCAAAATCATTCTTGTAAGCCTCTTCCATTCCAGAAGTATACCAGTTCCACCCCCCGAAAAGACCTACCTAGAAACCCTTTATTTATATACCTAAAATAATTGGTGTGCCTATCGGGAATTTCTTCGACAAGTTTTCTTTCGTCGCCACTCAAGAAACTCGCCTCCCGCTCCTCGTTGTTGTGCGTGCTCGCACAACATACTCCGGACTTTCGAATCCCGCCCGCAAGCAAAGCAGTTTGCTTGCTTAGGCCCAAAGTACAAAAACGGCCAGTAAAGCCGTTTTTGTATTTTGTGTGCCTATCGGGATTCGAACCCGAACTGAGGGCTCCACAAGCCCGCGTGCTAACCATTACACTATAGGCACCATGTTCAGTTCCTTTTCAGGAATCAGGTTTTTACTCTACCACATTTTATTCGTTTTTTGAAGGGCAGGGGAAGGTGGTGGTGGCGTAGAGTCTTGCCGCATGGGCATCTCTTTTTCTTTATCCATTTCCGTGGTAGTATTTCAATACTCTACAAGAGTCATCTGCCCAGGTGGCGAAACTGGTAGACGCACTACCTTGAGGTGGTAGCGCTGGCAACGGCA
The DNA here is from genome assembly GCA_039798825.1 of Candidatus Parcubacteria bacterium. GTDB lineage: Bacteria > Patescibacteriota > Minisyncoccia > Phycocordibacterales > UBA5272 > UBA11704. The sequence continues at coordinate 9,568 of JBDKFI010000002.1, forward strand.
TGGAGGTTCAAGTCCTCTCCTGGGCACAACAAAACAAAACACTGACTTCTTTGTCAGTGTTTTGTGTAGACCTCAACTTTTTAGTGCTTCGTACCTCTCCATGTTTTTCCCACTGCAACACCGATCACGGTTCCAATAATTGCACCTGCGACGAATTCGGAAAACCAGTGGATTCTAAGTGAGACACCAATCCCGATGTAGAACGCATAGGTGTATGCAAGGATGTGGACTGAAGGATATTTCTTTCCAAGAAATGTCGTGAGTGCAAACACTATAGAAAATGCGACAGTTGTGTGTGATGATGGCCAGCCCCAGAAAATCCCGTGTTCAAGAAATCCAAACTGAAAGTTTCGACTACTGTCATGGATGATGTCGAGTACGTTTGGCTGCACTCTTCCGGTGAACGCTTTGTACAATGATGATATCGCCCAGCCTAAGAATGCTGCTTGTGCCAGCATCCACCCAATCACTTTCGCTTGCGTATCGTTGCGAACTAGTCCAACGATAAGCAACACAAAGGGGAGAAGTATCGGGATCAGGAAGCCACCGAAAAGCGCGGGGTTAAAAAATGCATTCAAGGTTTCTCCGCGTACGAAAAGAAAGTACTGCCAATCAAATCCAGAAAGAACAATGATGCCGGTAAGTATGGCAGCACACAGTTGCCAGAGTAGATTCTTGCCAGTGAAACTATCTACGAGGATGCGTTTCAAGTTGTTCATCGTGTAAGTAGTTTGCCACACTTCCTCATTTCTTCAATGAGTCCACTTAATTTCATGCCTTGTTTGGTGAGTTCATACTCAACTCGAGGTGGGCGCTCCTTAAACGCTGTGCGTGTGATGAGTTTGTGACCCTCAAGCATTTTAAGTTTATTCGTAATAGTGCGTGAACTTATAGGCGCAAGGGAGAGTTCGAGTTGATTAAATCGCTTTACACCACCCAAAAGATCGCGAATAAGGAGAAGTGTGCACTCATCGCCAAGAAGCTCCGCCATATGTGCCACAGGACATACATCTTTTCGATGTGTAGGTTGCATGGGTGTAGTATATAACACTTTACAAAGTAAAGTAAACAGCTTACACTGAATGCACACTACTCAGTAATCACCACACTTCATCATGAAAACATACATTGCACTATCTGGAAGTTTACGAAAGGATTCCTACAACACTCATCTTTTGCACGCAGCACAGGAGCTTGCGGGGGAGGGTGTTCAGATTAAGATCTTCGACATCTCACCACTCCCATTTTTTAATCAGGATATGGAAGGAGCGTTTCCATCTGAGGCTCAGGCGCTTAAGGATGCAATTGAATCATCAGACGGTGTTATCTTTGCGACCCCTGAATACAATAGATCAATTCCGGGTGTTCTTAAAAACGCAATTGACTGGGCATCTCGTCCATGGGGAAAGAATTCGTTCAAAGGAAAGAAGGTGCTCGTGCTCGGCGCATCAGTCGGCGCGATTTCTACAGCACTAGCTCAGTATCACCTCAAGCAAATCATGAACTATCTTGACGCTCGTGTGCTTGGACAGCCAGAGTTTTATTTGGGTGATGCACAAGGAAAGTTTGATGCGGAGGGGCGTCTTACTGACGAACAAACAAGGGCTCATGTAAAGGTAGCGCTTGATGCGCTCGCGCAGGCGTAGGTAGAGAGAGGTAAAAACAGGCCGCACGATCGTGCGGCCTGTTTTGTTTATCGTCCAAAGAGATACTTTCGTACGAGCTCGTTGTCTTTTTTCCAAATGATATTGTCGATAAAGTAGTGGTGGATATTAATGAAGAGAATAAATGAAATGAGAAATGTTGGAGCAGAGAACAGAGGTGTAGTTTTGTGCATATCCAAGTAGTGCGGCACAAACCAAAACAGAAGCGCGCCAGACACAATGGTAAAGAGTGAAAATCTAAGCAGTGAGAGCGTTGCACGTTCGTTTACCTCATCTGGAAGACCTACATCACGCGCTTCGGATATGTGTTTGTTTGTTGCGTAGACACGCACGAGTGCAAGGTATTGTAGTGAGTGAAGAAATGGAATGACATAGAAATATGCAGGGTGTGAAAAAAGTGGTACATACCATAGGTAGATAGATACGAAAGCAAGGATGCCGGCCACGTGCGGGAAGGTTTTAGTTTGTAGATAACGGATCACGTGGAAGTAGATGATGTATGAAAGTGTCACAAGCAGTGCAGCCATAAGTGTGAAGGTGATCAGTTTTCCAAGCATGAGCGGGACTGTTTGAATACCAACCAAGAGGAGTGCGTGGTGGAGATAGTTTGTGATGTTTAGTCCGGTGTAAGAGAGGCCGTAGAAGGTAAAGGTGGTTCCGTAGAGATTTGCAGGCACCCATGCGATGGCCCAGAGTATGTACAGATTGGTGAGCACAATGTTTCTTTCGAATGCGTTGTAGAAAAAGTTTTTAAAGATATTCGAAACAACAAGACAGCCAAATATTTGCTTCACGTAGTGCCAACCAACAGTGAAGAACATGATGTTGATCGCAAGTCCAAGAAGATAGGTGCTCGATTGGAGGTGCGCAGTGACGAGTAGTGTAAGGAGTACAAGTGGTACGATTGTCGACACCCAAAGGTATCGCACACTGCTTGAGAGTTTGTGCCTATTTTCTTTGTACAAAATATAGTACGAGGCCATGAAATGCGGATAGTTCACGAGAAAGGCAAGTGAAAATGCAACAGTAGATACAACAGGTACTGCATCTTTGTGCACAAAGAGTGTAAAGAGTATATAGAGCAGTATTGAGCATCCCCCCATGAGGAACGCCTCTGTGTTTCCGATACGTTTAAGGGCAAGTGCTTCAGGTTCTTGAGTCATAGATCTTCTAAGAGTACTCCCAAGTGCACTTCTCCGGAAGGGGAAAGTGGCAAGTGATATACTGCGCATACTATGGATGAGCCTGTTTTGTTTTACGAGCGTGAATATTACGTATTCTCTAATTTCTCCTCATTTGCTATTGAGTGGAAAGGAAGAGTGTGGATGACATCAGAGCATGTGTATCACTCAGAGCGTTTTGACGACACAAAAATGAAAGATGAAATTCATTCGATGCGTTCTGCTCACGATGCTTTTACCTATGCTCAAGTGAACAAACTACTTCAGCGAAAGGATTGGAATGACATTAAGACAGTCGTTATGAAAAAGATACTTCACGCAAAGGTTGTACAGCATGCATATGTGAAGAAGAAGCTTCTCGAATCTGGTAGTCGTGAAATTATCGAAAACTCTTGGCAAGATGATTTTTGGGGCTGGGGCGCAAACAAAGATGGCAAGAACATGCTTGGCAAGCTTTGGATGGAAGTGCGAGACGAAGTTCGTCAGTCGGCGTAAGTGGTATACTTTCCTCATGAAGGACTCCTCGCTCCCACATGTTCACATGGACAGGTACCCTAAACTTGTGAAGGAGGGTGTGTTTATTGTGGACGATCAAGTGTGGAGCACTCAGAAGCGCATCGCCCGCATCTACGGAAGAAGCATTCCAACCATCAACGATCACTTAAAAAAGATTTACAAAGAAAAAGAATTAATGAAAGCAGCAAGTGAGCGTGAGATCGTCGTGACACAAACTGAAGGAAAAAAGAAAGTAGCGCGAAAGGTGTTTGTCTATAATGCAGATATGGTGATCGCTATTGGGTTTCGCGTGAAAGGTGAGTGGGGGAAGGAGTTCCGTGTCTGGGCGCGCGAAGTGGTACGAGAAAGCTATGATCCGAAGGATCAGATCAGGCACCTTATGAAGTAATCAGGTAATCGAGGTTTCTTGTCACGTGTCGAACGAGATAGTCTTTTGAAATACCTAGTTTTTTACTTGGATTAAAGATAGATAGTGGATCCCAGGCTTCTTTGATGCGCTTAAAAACAGCACGAGTCGATTCGTTATATACACTGTGGAGTGATGACGTCCTTTCGAGTCCGTCTCCTGAAACGGCACTGATCCCTCCTTTGTACGAAGCAGCAACGGAAAACATCTGTTCTCGATATTCTTGAAGGTCGGTTTCGTACGACACACTCTGAATGTCAAACGACGTACTCAGTGATATGTGTCCACTTCCTGCGTAGCCTGTGATGATATAAGGCCTACCGCTTATTGACGCTTGCGTATCGAGGTCGTGAATACAGTCAGCATATACATGGTTTCCTACGATGATACCTTCACAGGATGTTGCAATTGCTTGTGTGCCTTTGGTGTAGTCCTTAAAAAGAGAGTGGAGAAATGAGTTGCTCGAAAGTTTCTGAGCTTTTGTTTCATCGAGTGTGTGTACTGTTTCCAAACTATCAAGCGCCTTCGAAAGAGTGGTCAGGTTTTTTCGTAACAACTCCTCGTCGTTTCCTCGAAGTGTGACAAGCAGAAAGTAGGGCATGTTTGCAAGATCTTTCGGTAGGAGGTTTGGGTGTAAATTATCTACAAGCTTTGCATAGGTCGCATCAAAGAGAAACAAACCTTCCGCCTGATGGTGTTTTGCAATTGAGATGGAGGATTCAAGTTTGCTAATATGTGGAATCGGTAGCAGCAGTATGTCGGAGTATTTTTTCTTCGGGACAACACGCAAGGTGATCGAGGTGATGATTGCAAGTGTCCCTTCAGATCCAACGAGTTGGTCGATGAGCTGACGGGGTCCTATGGAGGTATTCCATAGTGAGTATCCTGTAGCATCATCGCTTTGCTCACGGCGAGAAGCTCGGAGAATAGGGGAGGCTTCTGATAGAAGTGGGAATATTGCCTGATAGATACCAAGAAGTCTTCCGCTCGGTGTCACACCATCTTGTATATGATGTTCTTCGCCAGAGTCAACCACTACGGTGATACCTTCAATCCACTCACGAATCGTTCCTGCGTAGAATGAGTACTGCGTTGCGCTTTTAGTGGCGACCATTCCTCCTATGGTGGCGTTTGAATCTTCATGCGCAAGTACAGGAACCTCCATTCCCCATGAGGACAGCTTCTCTCTAAGGTCATCAATACTGACGCCTGCATCCACCGTCACCGTGCTGTCCATCATATTAAGCTGCCGAATATGGGAAAAATAACGAGTGAGGTCTATTGAAATACCTTCGCCAAGAGCGCCGCCACTTGCGGCCGTGTGTCCACCGCATACCGTAAGGGGTATTCTGTACTCTCGAGCAAATGAAATGGCATGCTTAATGTCTGAGGCCGTTTTCGGGTAGAGTACTGCTTGTGGATATATTGCATACGGAGATCCGTCTGTTCCATGGTCTTTGAGTGCGATCTGAGAACAATCTAAGTCTCCACGTATGACCTTTGAAAGCTCGATGAAGAGCGGGGGAACGCTCGAAAAAATATTAGAGGCCGTTAGCATAAATACTTTTACCGTTTTGGTAGATGAGGTAGACGATGCAGAGTGCGAACATGGTGATGCAGAGTATCATAAAGAATCTAAATAAGATCTTTGAAGATGTGTCTGATTGTGTGGTTTGTTGTGAAGAGGGTGATGTGGCTGGCTCCATGATGTTTATAAGTATATCGTTAAAACACTAAAGCTATAAGTATTGTTCTGTCCACAGCAAAACTTACAGTTCGCACTGTATACTTACCTCTATAGATACTTAATTAATAATCTTTAAAGACAATGAAATTTCTCGCAACATTTTTTACTAAACTGTATCAGTATGCAACAGCGTTTCTCGTAATCGGCTCACCCCTTTTCTTCGTTCCGGGAACTGCGTTCACGCCGGAAGTGACGTATTACGTGACCATGATGACGGTGACTGCAATTGCTCTCTTGTCATACATTATCGTGGCTTTGATTACTCGTTCATGGCACAGTGTTTCTCGACTTGAATTTATCTCCTACTTTGCATTTTCGGCAGCTGTCGTGCTCTCTGTTGCATTTGCACGGGATCAGAGAACTGCACTCTTCGGTGAGGCCTTCAATCCATTCTCGGGTGCGTCACTTCTCGCGCTCCCTGTGATTGTGTACCTTGTGAGATCTCTGCCGGATGCGCTTCGTCTTAAGCTTAAGTATGTTCTTGCGATTGTTCTTGGTGTTGCGACCTTTGTCTTCATGTCGGCACTCATGCTTACCGGGACACTTATCGACACCGTAAAGCAACTTTTCCTTGGTTTTTCAGATGCAGTTTCCTTCAGTGTGTACATTGGTATCTTCGTTTTGGGTGCGTACTTCTTTTCACGAAAGGCAAAGTTCCCGACAATGTACAAGGCTCCCATCATTATTGCTGCGACAATTTTCCTCGCATGGATTGTTTCAATTGCTTCTACTGACGCCGTTCGACCAAACTTCACAAGTTCTATCTCTGTTGCGAAGAACGTCATGATGACAGACGGTGTATTTGGTATCGGTGCAGGGGATTATATGCGAGCATGGCAACTCTATCGCCCTGAAAGCGTTATCTCATCGTCATATTTCGGGTATGAGTTTAGCCAAGGCTTTAGTGCTATGACAACACTCCTAACAACAATCGGTGTTGTTGGCGTGATTGCACTCCTTCTCCTTACGCTATCCGCACTCTTCAGTACGTGGAAAACATATAAGGAAACAAAAGAAGGGGAGGATCACGTCGTCTCTGGATTCCTTGTTCTTGTTCTTTTGTACCTCACCATCATGTCATGGGTTGTACCGCTCTCGTTTGGTATGCTTATCGTTTGGATGGTGGTGGCAGGCCTTGGTTTTGCAAAAGCTCGCCTCTCTGAATATCACCCAAGCAAGAAGCTTTCTCTACTTCTCGTACCACTTATGGTTGTTCTTGTTGCTAATACGTATGTGCTTACGCAGAAGGTCCGAGCGTTCACAGTATTCGGCCAGGCACAGAAAGTCCTTTCGACAAACGGAGCAACAGAAGAAGTTGGAACACTTCTCGACCGCGCGTCAGCTATCTACGCATATGATGGATTTAAGCGCGCCTATGTAGAATATGTTATTGCAGCAGAGCGAGAGCTTCTCGCGAAGACATCAGATAACAAGGATGCGCTTCAAGCAGAGTACGCAACCAAAGCACAAGCCGCTGTGGATGCTGCGCGAGCGGCGACGGCTATCAATGGTGGAAACTATCAGAACTACGTAACGCTTGGTCGTTCGTACGAACTCGCACTTCCTTTTGATAAGGAAAATGCATACAAGAATGCAAAGAGCTCATACGAAGAGGCGGTCAAGCTGTATCCGAATAACCCATACCTCTACATCATGCTTGCTCGTCTTGAGGCGTCAGCAGGAACCAAAGAGGGCGTTCGAACACAACTTACAGAAGCTCTCAAGAAGAAACAAAACTTCGCAGATGCTCTTTACCTCATGAGTCAGCTAGAGGCATCGGAGCAAAAGATACAGGAAGCTATCAACTATGCTGTTGAGGCAATTAAAAGCGCACCAGAGGATCCTCTCGTATACACACAAGCAGGCCTTCTCTTTTACGGAGCAAAGGACTACGAAAACGCCGTACTTGCGCTTAACACCGCTCTTGAAAAAGACCCAAACAATGCAAATATTGCATACTTCCTAGCACTTTCTCTTCGCGATGGTGGACGTCCTGATCTTGCAAAGCAAATAGCTGACGAACTTCTTAAGGCAAATCCCGATAACGCTGAACTAAAGGCATTTATCAGTTCGCTTGATCAGAAAGTTCCTGCTAAAAAATAATGACACTGCATGAAGTAGAAGAAACATTGGATACACTTATCAAGCGCCACACAGGGCTTGATGAGAGTGCTCTTGTAACACTACTTCGTGCTGGAGGATGGGAAGAGAAGGACATTCGAGAGGCGTTGGTATTGTTTCGTCTTCATGTCCCACAAATAGAAGAAGCACTCCCAACTGTAGAAGAAGAACGTCTTTTGCCTGCAAATGTTCCACGAGACCACTTACTTGCGGAGGGGGAACCAAATCTACAACCTCGTGTGGAAGCAACGGAAACAAGAGAGGTTGAGTCGCTACGGACAAGTAACGAAACTGGAGCAAAGGAGGAGTTTCCTCACAATCTACCTCTTCGTCCATTTGAGACATCAGAGCATGTGTGGCCATTCTCACGCTATAAAGATGTGTTTTATGGTGACGATGATGTTGTGGAGGAAAAGGTGCCCACACCAACACCAACCCCGGCTGTTCAGGCGGTGGAGAGACCCGCTTTTCATGAGGTGGAGGCTGTTTCACCACACGTGACATCAGAACCACCTGTAGAGCAAGATGTATATACTCGAGAACCTCAAGCACCACGAGAGCTCGCTGTGAATGAAAGCATCACGCGCACCTATGTGCCATCGAAAGGAGATGAGCGACTCATCATACTCGCATCATCAATGCTTCTTTTCATCTTGCTTCTTCTTGGATATCTGTATGGCAATGGACGTTTGTGACCTTGTCACATATCGGGCACGTTGTCTGTTATTAAGGGTACTAGCAAACAAATACGCATTACACTATGGAACCAACAGTTGATTACAAAAAATATACATGGATTATTGGAACACTCGCTCTTGTGGGCATTTTCTTTGCCTCAATTGCCTTTGGTATTTCTGAATTAAAGACGTCTGCTCATCCAAATGGTCAGCAGGCGACAGTTTCTGTTTCGGGAGATGGTGAAGTAACAGCGGTTCCAGATATTGCAACTCTTACGGTCACTATCCGTGAATCAGCAAAAACGGTCGCAGAAGCTCAAGAACTTGTGGAAACAAAAACAAAAGCAGCGATTAACGCGCTTGCCAATCTCGGCGTTGAAGAAAAGGATAGGAAGACTACATACTACAATGTGAGCCCAATGTATGAACAAACTGGAGTGATTCCAACGACGTACCCAACACCAAGAACTCCCAAGATTATTGGATACGAAGTTTCTCAGTCATTTGAAATCAAGGTGAGAAAGATTGATACGGCAGGGGACGTGTTCGGAGCGCTCGGTGCCGCTAATATCTCAGAGATATCTGGTCCTTCATATACGATCGACGACCCTGAAGCGCTTCAGGCACAAGCAAAAGAAAAAGCTATCGCTGAAGCACAAAAGAAAGCAAAGGAAACAGCAAAGGCTCTCGGTATGAGTCTTGGAGAGATTATTGGATACTCCGAAGATCAAGGTGGTTACTACCCAATGTATGCTCGTGATACGATGTCCGCTCAGTATGCAAAAGGTGGAGCTCTTGGTCCTGAAGTAACGCTCCCAGCAGGTGAAAACAAAGTAACCTCTCGAGTAACTATCGTCTACCTTCTTAAATAAGGTGTGATAGCAAAAATACAAACGTCCAACAGGGCGTTTGTATTTTTTTGTGGTTATAGACAAGGCGGTAACAGAAGAGTCTCTCTATCAAATGAGCGTAGAACCTCGCCGCCGGAAACCCACAACTGATGGGGTTTTATGTAATTGACAAGAGGCGGTTCATTTGATATAATGGATGTATTCAAATGCCCGTCGGGGGCGTTTTTTAGAATAAGGCTAGTACCACCACTATGAATCTTCTCAACTATTTTAAAGAAACAAAAGCAGAACTTAAGGAAGTTGTGTTCCCAACACTCGCACAAACGATCACCTTTACGGTGGCGGTTATCACTCTCTCTCTTCTTGTGGCGGTTGGACTTGGTGCAATAGATATTGGTCTCAAAGAAGGACTTGTTAAACTTCTCGCTCGCTAGTGAATGTGAACTATTTATCGTCTAACATTTAAAAACTATTTCTATGGCTAAACAAGAATTTACAGGAGAGCGACACTGGTATGCAATTCATACCTACAGCGGATATGAAAACGCCGTGCAACGAAACTTGAAGCAACGTATTGAATCACTCGGCATGGAAAACAAAATTTTCGCCGTTGTTGTTCCGCTTGAAAAGAAGATTAAGGTGAAAGGCACAAAGCGTGTGGAAGTAGAAGAGAAGATTTACCCAGGATATGTCCTCGTGGATATGATTGTGGACGATAATAGTTGGTATGTCGTTCGAAATACTCCTCGAGTAACAGGCTTCGTGGGAGCAGGGACAACTCCAGTGCCGCTTTCACAACAGGAAATCGATTTCCTCTTCTCTCGTATGAACACAGGGGAGGTAGAGCATGATATCAGTATGGATGTTGGTGAACTTGTCTCCATCACTGATGGTCCGTTTAAGGATTTTGAAGGCAAGGTATCTGAAGTAGATAAGGCACGAGGAAAGCTTAAGGTGCTTGTGAATATGTTTGGTCGCGAGACCCCGGTTGAGCTCGACTTCCTTCAGGTGAAGAAAGTGTAACGACAACTATATACGTAACAAGGCTTACGTTGTAAGGCGTTGTACGTAAAAAGTGAAATTTAATCATTAAACAGTACGTTTACCAGAGCTATTGATAATCATCAAGAAACCTGGTAAAATAGGCAAACTTTAATTATGGCAAAGAAAATTACAAAATACGTAAAGGTACAGATCGAAGCGGGTAAAGCTACTCCTGCACCTCCACTTGGTCCTGCCCTTGGACAGGCGGGTGTTCAGATCGGTGACTTCGTAAACAAGTTTAACGCAGCGACACAAGGAATGCAGGGTCGTATGTCGGTAAAGATTTATGTATACGAAGACCGTACGTATGATTTTGTCATCAAAACTCCAACAGCCACATCACTTGTGATGAAGGCTGCAAACGTTGCAAAGGGTAACTCAAAAGGAAACGCCGGAACCATCTCATCTGACAAGGTTCGCGAGATTGCGGAACTTAAGTTGAAGGATCTCACTGCTCACACTGTAGAACAGGCCATGAAGATTATCGAAGGAACAGCTCGTTCAATCGGTATCAAGGTGAAGTAGTTGCCGACAATTCTCCACTACGTACGTAGCGAGAATGACAACTACAAACAAAACCACCCGAGATTGGGTGGTTTTGTTTTGTGGAGAGGTTTCTGATAGTATGGTGGCTATGAACACACGAGAAGTCGGAGCCCTTCCATCTCAAAAATTGATGGAATACATTGCGCAAGGCGCTTTCAAGAACGTCAAGGAATCCCAAGTCAGTCCGGCGTCGATCGATGTGACTGTCTCTGGTGAATGGTATCGAGTGGATGGGGTGTTTCTTCCAAAGACCGACGAAACCATTCCATCACTCATTGAGCGCATGAATGGACATCGTCACGCAGTACAAGAGCCACTCGAGCGAGGGGTTGTGTATGTTGCTCGTTTGAATGAAACCTTTTCTCTTCCTGCTGATTTGTACGCGTACTGCAATCCAAAGTCTTCTACTGGTCGTCATGACATTCATGTTCGTATTGTTCGCGACGGAACTGCGCGATATGATACGCTCCCTGCGGGGTCATCTGGTGATTTGTGGGCGATCATTGTTCCTCGGTCGTACCCAGTACTTCTTCATCCTGGATTTGCCATCAGCCAAGTGCGTTTCTTTAATCAAGATACACGGTTTACCGAATCAGACCTCGACATTGAGTGGCGCAGAAAGTCTCTCGCATATCACCTCACAGGTGAAGCGTATTCATATGAAAGTTTTCGTATGAAAGATACTGACGGATCGATGCTCCTCACACTTGATCTTTCTCAAGATATTGTTGGGTATGAGTGTCGAGGGTCAAACAAGGTGATTGATCTTGGTTCACCAAATGGTTCGATTGACCCGTCTACCCATTTTTATCCTATTAGAAAAACAGGAGACAGTATTCTGCTTCGCAAAGATAGCTTTTATATTCTTTCAACCAAAGAAGCGCTTCTTGTTCCTCCGCATCTCGCAAGTGAGATGGTAGATATGGATTCACGAACGGGAGAGTTCAGAACTCATTACGCAGGATTCTTTGATCCAGGGTGGGGGCATGGTAAAGATGGCGAAGGACGTGGTCGCCCGATCACGCTTGAGGTGCGAACGTTTGAAGATGTAGTGGTCACTCACGGGCAGCCTATCGGAAAAGTTCGTTTTGAAAAAATGTCTGAAATCCCAAATGTTCATTACGATCAGAAAAATTCAAACTACCTCACTCAGTCTGGTCCAAAACTTGCGAAGCAGTTTAAGGCTTTTGAAAACTAACGAGTATACGCTGTGATGGAAAGCGGGTAGGGGGTATCATCACCTTCTGATATGGTTTCATTGTGTGTTATGTCCCACTCATCCTTGTTGAATGAAGGGAAGAATGTATCGCCATCAAACTGTGCGTGCACGTGTGTGATGATAAGTTTGTGTGCGTACGGTAGAAACGCTTCATAGATTTGTGCACCGCCAATAACAAACACCTCTTCCTCGCTTGCTGCGTAGCGATCGAGTATATCTTGTGGGGATGTGTATACATCAGCACCTTCGTATGAGAAGTTTGGGTCCCTCGTTAGAATAATCGTTTGTCGCCCAGGGAGAAGTCTGCCAATAGAAGCAAACGTTTTTCGACCCATAATGATCGGATGACCCATGGTTACTTCTTTGAAATGACGCAGATCGCGTGGGATTTTCCACATGAGAGCATTCTCTTTCCCGATGACGTTATTATCTGCGATGGCTGCGATGATGGTAAGTGACATAGGGGCTTATACAGCGATAGGTGCTTTGATTGCGTCGTGCGGGTCGTAGCCCACAAGTTCAAAGTCGTCGATTGTGAAATCTTCAAGCTTCTTTTTATCAGGATTAATCTTCATCGTTGGCATTGCTCGTTTATCGTTGCGTCGTGCGAGCTGTTCATCTGCTTGTGCGAGGTGGTTATTGTAGAGGTGAACGTCGCCACCTGTCCAGATAAATTCACCAAGTTCCAATCCCACAATCTGAGCGATGATCATCGTCAGAAGTGCATACGATGCGATATTAAAGGGAACACCAAGAAACGTATCACAGCTGCGCTGATAGAGTTGGCATGAAAGTTTGCCGTTTGCGACATAGAACTGAAACAGACAATGGCATGGAGGAAGACCCGCTTTAGCCATTTCACTTATGTAGGTGACGTCCCATGAGTTGACGATAATTCTGCGTGAGTTTGGATCCGTCTTTAACTGCTCAATGACATTTTGTAATTGATCGATACAAACACCTGTTTCTGAATCTTTCCAACATCTCCACTGCTTTCCGTACACTGGTCCAAGTTCACCGTATTCTTTTGCAAACTCCGCATCGTTTTTTACTTTTTCTACAAACTCTTTAATGCCCGCATTCCACTCATCGGTTCCTGTTTTTGGGACGGGGATAGTATTTTTTATGAGATACGCTTTGTATGGCCACTCATTCCAGATACCGACACCGTTTTCTACAAGGTAGCGAATGTTGGTGTCGCCACGTATAAACCAAATGAGTTCGTGGATGATGGATTTCGTCGCCATCTTTTTAGTTGTCAAAAGCGGAAACCCTTCTGAGAGATCAAATCTCATCTGGTGACCGAAAATAGAAAGCGTGCCTGTGCCTGTACGGTCGCCTTTCTGTACTCCTTCTTGTTTAATTCGCTCTACTAAATCAAGGTAGATATCATCGACGTGTTTTGATTGCATATAGAGTACAGTATAGCTTCTTGTGCGTGTTCGTCGATACCGTGTACAGAAGAAAAAGATGTGGTATCGTAACGTTTTCCAAATGAATGCGACGTGATACGCTTACTGTATAGTAGCCAGCACCAAATAATCACCAAGCCGCATGAAAGACAAACTTGTAGAAAAACTCATCAAACAGGAAGATAAGCGTCAGCATTCAGTCATCAACCTCATAGCATCAGAGAATTACGTTTCCCAAGATGTGTTGGATGCACTCGGATCAACGCTTACTAACAAGTATTCAGAAGGGTACCCAGGGAGGCGGTATTATGGTGGGAACACCATCATCGATCAGGTGGAAGATCTTGCTCGCACACGAGCGCTCGCCCTTTTTGATCTTACTCCAAAGAAGTGGCACGTGAATGTACAGCCGCTCTCTGGATCTCCTGCGAACTTGGCGGTGTACTCAGCACTTGTTCCGATCGGTGGAAAGATCATGGGACTCAAACTATCAAGCGGAGGTCACCTCACACACGGTCAGTCGGTATCGATGACAGGAAAGATATGGAAGCAAGTGCCCTATGAAGTTGACCCAACAACAGAGAGATTGAATTATAAAGAGGTGGAACGCATTGCGCTTGAAAACAAACCAGATATTATCGTTGCTGGTTTCACCGCATATCCGCGCACTATTGATTTCAAAAAATTTGCAGCCATTGCGAAAAAGGCAGGAGCGCTTCTTATGGTGGACATGTCACACACTGCAGGACTTGTTGCAGGTGGTGCATATCCAAGTCCGTTTCCGTACGCAGATATCGTGACGACAACTGTTCACAAAACACTTCGTGGCCCACGAAGCGCAATGATTTTTGTTCGAAAAGATGCTCGCGAGATGGATAAGAAAATCGACAAAGCAATTATCCCTGGACTTCAAGGAGGTCCACACAATAATCAGATTGCTGCAGTTGCAGTTGCTCTTAAAGAGGCAGCTACGCCAGCGTTTAAAAAGTATGCACACCAAGTAGTGAAGAACGCTCAAGCGCTTGGGGATGCACTTCAGAAGCTCGGCTGGCGCGTTATCACCGGCGGTACGGACTCACATCTATTGTTGATTGACACCTGGGCAGATGGAAAAGGTGTTTCAGGAAAAGATGCAAGCGACAGACTTGAGAAAGCGGGGATCATTGTGAACATGAATACCATCCCACAAGACCCTCGTGGTGTGATGGATCCGTCTGGAATTCGTATCGGTACCGCAGCAGAAACAACTCGCGGAAAGAAAGAGAAAGATATGAAAAGTATTGCGCACAAGATAGACGCAGTTCTTCGCTCTAAGAAATAACATAATAATACACACTCACACATGAAAGGAAAATTAATTGTTATTGACGGAATCGATGGATCAGGAAAAGCGACACAAGCAGCACTCCTTGCAAAGCGTCTCAAAAAAGAAGGGTATGCAGTAAAGACAATAGACTTCCCACGGTACAAGGATAATTTCTTTGGCAAACTCATTGGAGAATGTCTCACGGGTACGTACGGCGACTTCGTTGGGTTACACGCACGCATCGCTTCGTGTTTGTATGCGGGGGACAGATTTGAATCAAGTAAACAGATACGAACGTGGATAGAGAAGGGGTATGTTGTTATCACCGATCGATACGTGAGTAGCAATCAAATCCATCAGGGTGGAAAGATAGAAAATTTGAAAGAACGGAAAGTATTTCTTTCATGGCTTGATCAGATGGAGTACAAGGTGTTTGGTATTCCGAAACCAGATCTCGTCATCTATCTGGACGTTCCATTTGAAGTAAGTGCGATGTGGCTTAAGAACAAAACTGCTCAGAACAAGAAGTCATATTTGAAGGGGGGTAAAGATACCGCCGAAGAAAGTATGAAATATTTACAAGACTCACGAGATAGTGCGCTCTTGCTTGCGCGTCAAAACAAGAACTGGACACGTATCGCGTGTTGTAAGGGTATGGTGTGTATGCCACCTGAACCTGTGGGTGAAGAAGTGTACAAAAGAGCACTCAAGCTTTTTGGAAAATATGCAAAAACTAAAGATTAAAAAACTTCATCAAGACGCGAAGCTTCCTGTTCGTGCACATTATGACGACGCAGGGCTCGATGTATTTTCGTATGAGCGCATGGTGATCCCTCCGCACACCACGGTAAAAGTGCCTACAGGTATTGCATACGAAATACCAGACGGGTACTGTATTTTTACGTGGGACAAAAGCTCACTTGGTTCGAAAGGTTTAAAGACTGTCGGTGGTGTGTGTGATTCTGGGTATCGTGGAGAACTCTTTGTGCCGCTTCACAATCTACACGACGTGGAGTACGTGTTTGAAGCGGGGGACAAGATAGCGCAAATCGTCATTCAGCAAGTTTCATTGTGGGAAGTGGAGGAGGTTGAAACGTTGTCTGAAAGTATTAGAGGCGGTGGAGGTTTTGGAAGTACTGGGAAATAGATTTTGCTCAGTGTCGACGAGCAGTATTTGTTGTGGTAGTGTATCGTCACAGGTTCTTTTCAGTAAACTTTGAGGAGATCTCATCATGGGAAAGTATGTTGTGGTGACGGGGTTTGCGCCCCTTGGCTTCAAGGTTGAGGCACTTGCCTCGACGGTGTCTCGTGCTACGGAGTATGAAGTGCTCTCCACTTCGTGTATGAAGAGTACTATGGTTGGACAACGTGCACAGCAATTGCTTGCTCGCGAGGATCTGAGCAGGGAGGCTACGTATGACCTCACTCGAGCCAGTATGGATGAGCACTTCCACAAAGTGGTGCTCCCAGCTCACTCGTGCCAGGTGTGTTTCATCGACAACCTGGTGCCCGCGCTCCGCGCCGTCACGAGTACTCGTGACATCTTCCTTCTGCACCAGGTGATGTGGGACATGAACTTTCAGGAGAATCGCGACCAGGTCAAGCGCCTGCGTCCAGATCTGTACATCGTGTCCATTCCTTCGCTTAAGGTGTTCGCAGATGAACATCGCTTGATCGACGCCGTCGCAAGACCTCTGTACAAGGACATGGTCACCTGGTACTCGCACTTCGAGTTTCGTGCGAAACATGTGCCAGTTGTGCGCGTGGATGCGGAGCGTACCGGTATGTACGGCCTCCTTCATGATCACCTGGTGGATGTCATCAGGTCCTGACCAACGGCCCGACGCTTCGCGTCGGGCCGTTCTTTTTATTCGCCCTTAAATAAGGTAGTATAGTGATATGAATTCCTATGCGAGCATCTACAGCGCACTTGAAGAATTGTGCGAGACCTACAGTGTACAGGCGTCCTTTTCGCTTGATCAACCAGAAGATGGAGATAACGGTGACTACGCAACAAACGTTGCGTTTCTTGTCGGCAAAGTAACAGGTGAGTCTCCTCGCATCGCCGCAGAGAAGCTCGTGGAAAAACTTTCACCAGTTGTAGATGAGCTCGTCGAAACAATTGAAGTCGCAGGACCTGGGTTCATTAATTTCTTTTTAAAGGACGATGTGCGAACCGATGAAGCTGAAACAGTTGCTATGACTGACATGGTAAACGTCGTCACACAAGGTGGTGTGATTGTTGAGTACACTGATCCGAATCCGTTTAAACTTTTCCACATTGGACACTTAGTGCCAAATGCAATTGGTGAGTCAATCGCCCGTATGTATGAAGCAAAAGGGTATCGTGTATCTCGTGTGTGCTACCAGGGAGACGTCGGGATGCATGTTGCGACCACACTCTGGGGTCTTTCACAGTTTGGCGAAGAACCACCCCACGAACAAGCGACGCTTCGTGAAAAGGTTGCGTATCTTGGGCGCGCGTATGCGCATGGCACACAGGCGCTCACTGACAACGAAGCAGTCAAACAGGAGATAATTGCCATCAATAAAAAAATATTTGCACGAAGTGATGAAGCGATAAATAAAACGTATGATCTTGGAAAGAGGTGGAGTCTTGAATATTTCGAGACGCTCTACAAGAAGCTCGGTACTGCATTTGACCACTACGTTTTTGAAAGTGAGGTAGGGGATGACGGTGTGCGTATTGTGAAAGAAAACTTGGGCACCGTATTTGAAGAATCAGACGGAGCAATTGTATTTAAAGGAGAGCGTGTAGGTCTTCATACACGAGTGTTTGTAAATTCACAAGGGCTTCCAACATATGAAGCAAAGGAGCTTGGCAACACCTACAAAAAAGAAAAGCTTGTCCCGCATGCAGAGCTCTCTGTTGTGGTTACCGCGCATGAGGTCGATGAATATTTTAAAGTTATGAAAGCGGTACTTGCAGAGATCGACGCACCTCTTGGAGAAAGACTTCTTCACGTATCACACGGTATGCTTCGTTTGCCTGAAGGGAAGATGTCATCACGTACGGGAAACATTGTACCCGCAGAAGAGCTCATAGACTTAGTGGAAGAGCGCATCAAAGATCGACTTGAAGACATGCAGGTGGAAGGTGAAGAGAAAGTACAATTAGTGAACGATATCGCAGTTGGTGCGATCAAGTTTTCAATACTTAAAAGTGCGCCAGGTAAAGATATGATTTTTGACTTCGAGAAGTCTCTTTCGTTTGAAGGAGATTCTGGTCCATACCTTCAGTATACTCACGCGCGCATTGCTGCTGTGCTTGCAAAAGCTCTACAAGCAAAGATTGGTATTGAAAGCTACAGTGTGGAGCGTTCGGAGCGAGAGCTTGAGCGATCAATCATTGAGTATGCGCAGGTGCTTGAAAAAGCATGCAAAGAGATGGGTCCACACCACCTTGTTCAGTATTTGCTCGTCCTTGCGCGTGCATTTAATAGTATGTATGCCCGTCAACAGATAGTGGATGAGTCAAATAAAGAAACAAGTGCATACTATGTCATGCTTGCAACTGCTACCAAAAACATTCTTGCGCACGGGCTCTCTACGCTCGGTATCAAGGCACCCGAGAAGATGTAATGTTTGCTTGTATCATCGTCAGCAAACAGTATCTCGTATAGCTTGAGTGAAATGAGCTGGACTATTCGAATAGTTCGTTATAGTATAGAACTATAAGCGACGAAGGGAGTAATCACCCCTGAGCTTTGGGAAGAAATGTTTGTCTGAAGACCTCTAACACCTTCGGTCGGGCACGTAGAACCCTCACACATAAGCCCATTTCCAGTTTTGAATACTAGAATTTTCTAAAAACAAAACTGGGGATGGGGAAACAAGGTGGTACCACGGGAATCAATTGAAACTCGTCCTTGGAAAACAATTTATACAAATTGTTTCTCGAGGACGAGTTTTATTTTTATCACCTTATGAACGACAACACACAGAACAAACCAGCAACCGTGAGCGACAAGGAGCTCGAAACGCTCGCTTTTTGGCAGGAGCACAAGATTTTCGAGAAGTCTGTTGAAACACCGGCAGGCGAAACCCCAAAGGGTCAGTTTTCGTTTTATGACGGACCTCCATTTGCTACAGGACTTCCTCATCATGGCACTCTCATGGCAGGAACAGTGAAAGATGTGATACCTCGATATCAGACGATGAAAGGAAACAGTGTTCGTCGTGTCTGGGGATGGGATTGCCACGGTCTTCCAATTGAGAATTTGATCGAAAAGAAGCTCGGTCTTCAGTCTAAAAAAGACATTGAAGAGTTTGGTATCGACAAGTTCAACAAGGATGCATTTGAAAGTGTGCTCCAATACGAAGAAGAGTGGAAGAAAGTCATTCCTCGACTAGGTCGTTTTGTCGATATGGATCATCCGTACAAAACGATGGACGCGACCTATACTGAAAGTATTTGGTGGGCATGGAAGACACTTTATGAAAAAGGCCTTGCGTATGAGGGAAACAAAATGATGCACATCTGTCCGAGATGCGAGACACCGCTTGCCCAGTCTGAGGTAGGACTTGAATATCACGACGTGACAGACCTTTCTGTGACTGCGAAGTTTGAATTGGTTGATGAACCGGGGACCTATGTGCTTGCATGGACCACTACACCTTGGACGTTACCTGGAAACGTAGCGCTCGCCGTTCATAAAGACATCGACTATGTAAAAGTAAAAAGTTCTTTTGAAGGGAAAGATGCTTATTTTATTTTGGCGAAGAAGAAAGTAGAGGAGTATTGTAAGGAGAGTGGCTCATATACTGTTATTGAGGAATTTACTGGTGAGAAGTTGATCGGCAAAACATATAGACCAATTTTCCCATACTTTATCGACAAAGAAATCGAGCACAAAGAAAACATTTGGAAGATTTGGCATGCAGACTTCATTACCGATGTTGACGGTACTGGTATTGCTCACGAAGCGCCAGCTTTCGGTGCAGAAGACATGGAGCTTGCAAAGGCGAACAACATTCCTGTGATCAAACACGTGAAGATGGACGGTACCTTCACTGATGATGTGACTGATTTCGCGGGTATGAAAGTAAAAGTGAAGGACGATACACAGTCAGCAGACATTGAGATCATCAAATATCTTGCGCACGCTGGTTCGCTTTTCGAAAAGCATAAAATCGTTCACTCATACCCACTCTGCTGGCGATGCAAGACGCCACTTCTTAATTATGCGACAAGTAGTTGGTTTGTGGATGTGCCAAAGATGAAAGAAAAACTTCTTTCTGAAAACCAGGGTGTTGGATGGACACCGGAGCATATTCGCGATGGTAGGTTTGGTAAGTGGCTGGAAGGTGCGCGTGAGTGGGCGGTGTCTCGTTCTCGCTATTGGGGAGCACCGCTTCCTGTGTGGAAATCTGAGGCTGGTGAAGTGAAGATTATAGGCTCCCTTAAGGAGCTTGCAGAGCTTTCAACACGTAAACCAAAGAACACGTATTTCGCGATACGACACGGTGAAGCACAAAGTAACGTCGATCGTGTCATCGATAGTTTAGGTGATCCAGATAATCACTTAACGGAAACTGGAAAAGAGCAGGCGCGTCACGCTGGACATTTCGCGAAAGAGCAGGGGATAGATGTGGTTATCTACTCACCTCTTCTTCGTACAGAAGAAACAGCACAGATTATTCACGAAATTTCTGGAGCTCATTTAAAGATGGATGATCGTCTTCGGGAAATGCATGCAGGAACCTTTTCTGGAAAAAGTTTGGACGAGTTCCATAAGTTTCAGCGTAGCGGTACGCTTCGTCTCGACGACGCAATTGCAGGCGGTGAATCTCATCGCGATGTGATGCATCGAATGATGAGCGCACTTCATGCATGTGAACAAGAATATGATGGAAAGAAGATTCTCTTCGTGACACACGGATCTCCGCTTTGGATGCTTGAGTCTGCTGCACACTTAAGAACAGATGAGGAAATCTACGGGGATATCATGATGCATGAAGATACCTCTCCGGCGCACGCTCACATTGTTCCAGTTCATCCGCTTCTTGTGCCACGCGACGAGACAGGAGCTGTTAATCTTCATCGTCCATATATCGATGAAGTAGAACTTGAGGTTGATGGTACGCGATTTACCAGAATCGGGGACGTGTTTGATTGTTGGTTTGAGTCTGGGTCAATGCCGTTTGCTTCTCTTCACTATCCGTTTGAAAATAAAGAAACATTCGATAAGAATTATCCAGCCGACTTTATCGCAGAAGGTATGGATCAAACGAGAGGATGGTTCTACTCGCTTATCAACTTAGGTGTTGGGTTATTTGATCGCACACCATATAAACATGTAATCTGCACGGGGCTCATCAATGGAGCGGATGGTCAGAAAATATCCAAGAGCCTTGGCAATTACACAGACCCACTCCTTTTGGTTGATAAGTTTGGTGCTGACGCGTTTCGGTACTATCTCATGTCAAGCACGGTGATCAAAGGGGAAAGTATTTCGTTTAAAGATACTGAGCTTGAAGATGTGTACAAAAAGCTCATCATGCGTCTCGATAACGTACTATCACTGTACGCAATGAATAAAAAAGATGGGGTACAGCGAAGTGCGACATCAGACGATGTGCTTGATACATGGATCATTAACCGTGTGCACGAAGTTGTGCGTGCTGCAACGGATGGGTATGAAACGTACAAACTTGATGAAGCAACTCGTCCAACAGATCAATTCGTCGATGATCTTTCGGTGTGGTACGTTAGGCGTGCACGTTCACGACTGAAAGGGGATGAGGGAGATGAGGTCCAGGCGCGTACCTACGCCACACTTTCATACGTGTTGTGGGTACTTGCTCGCACACTTGCACCAGTAATGCCATTTATTGCAGAGCGTATCTACAGGATGGTTGACGGTGAGAAAGAGTCAGTTCATTTGGAACGTTGGCCTGTGGCACCAGAAGTAGATAGTGAGTCACTCGTGGTAATGGCGCGCATACGAGAAGTAGTGACCGAAGCATTATCCCTTAGAACACAAGCGAAAATCGCCGTTCGTCAACCGCTCCAGAAGCTCACCCTTAAAGACGAGATTCCTACGTTGTACCACCAGATTCTTCTCGACGAATTAAACGTCAAAGAGCTCGCATTCGACGCATCACTTGCGTCGCCATGTGTGCTTGATACCACGATGACACCGTCTCTTCAAGAAGAGGGAGATGTGCGTAACCTTATGCGCGCAGTTCAAGACGCGCGAAAAGAACAAGGGCTCACACCGAAAGATGTAATTACACTCAGTACTTCCTATGAAGTACCAGAACAGTTCCGTACCGATCTCATGAATACGTGCAAAATTTCTTCTATCACACAAGGAGAGGGGGAGTATATGGTTGAAATATCAACCGGTCAGATATCGTTTGATATACAACGTGCTGGTGTCTAACCTCTGCCCCAATGGCTATTGAAAAGTACACAACAGAAGCACTTGTTATCGAACACTTCGATCAAGGTGAGCATGATAGGATGTACAAACTCTTTACGAGAGATTTTGGTTTGGTCATGGCACATGCCAAAAGTGTGCGCAAGCTCGAGAGTAAATTACGCGCACACATCTCTCCGCGATCGAAGTCACTCGTGACACTTGTTCAAGGTAAGGATGTTTGGCGTCTCGTTGGAGCAGAAGAACGTGGTCCTCGTCAGCCAGTGCTTCATGAAATAGCTCATCTCATTAAACGATTCATTCGAGGCGAGGGTGCACACACAACTCTGTATGATCGACTTGCGTCATACCTTGAGGTTGAGCGTTCCTTTGATCCACAGAAAGCAAGGTTACTACTTTACTATGTGCTTCTTGTTGAGCTTGGATATGCCGATGCAAAAGCAATAGGGTCAAAAAGTATGAAAGAGTACGCTTCATGGAATATGGTTGATCTGTATACGCATCTTCTCCTTTCCTACGACGGCGTTAGATCGCATGTGCATGCAGTTTTGAAAGAAGCACAACTTTAGCAGGAAGGCGTTCGCAGTATCCCTGCTATACTACAGGTATGGATAAGGACAACGAAGAATTACACGCGATCGACAATCTTGAGCAGAAACTCTATGATCCGAAGAGGAAGATAGACAACATGGCATTTCACCATGTGCGCGATCGTGCAGAAAAGCAACTCCCCACATCGTGGGGTGAGACAACGTCCGTGATTACGCCCGTATCGGAGGAGCACGGTTTTTCGTTTGGTGCAAAAGTACTCATGGGAGCCTCCATCCTTCTTTTTCTTGTTCTTTGTTTTACCGCGTGGAGAGTTTTGTCACTTCGAAATGTTGTCTCAGAAAAAAATATAGACATGGTGCTCGACATAGCTCCCTACATAGAAGGTGGAGAATCAACACCACTTGTGGTGAGCCTTACGAACAGAAACCAAGTTGAACTTACCAATGCATCGCTTACACTCATGTACAAGCAGGGAACTGGTGCACAAGACGAACAAGAGAAAGTGCAAGTGAGGCGTGAGCTTGGAACCGTAACATCAGGAGATCTTAAGCGTCAGGACTTCGATGTGGTGCTGTACGGAAGTGAAGCGGAGGCGAGAGATATTACCCTTAAGCTTGAATACAAAGTGCCGGGATCAAATGCTCTCTTTAGTAAAGTTGTCGTCTCGCAAGTGGTGCTCAAAAGTCCACCGCTTTCTATACGCATCGAGGGGCCAGATAGTCTTTCTGCGGGTCAGGTGGGCGCGTTTACGGTT
Source organism: Candidatus Parcubacteria bacterium (assembly GCA_039798825.1). GTDB lineage: Bacteria > Patescibacteriota > Minisyncoccia > Phycocordibacterales > UBA5272 > UBA11704. Next base: position 32,970 of record JBDKFI010000002.1, read on the forward strand.
GTTGTAAAAAACAATACAGGGACAACTACCACGCCATCACTTGTGTCACTTGTTCTCCCTACCAATTTCACAATCAATGAGACAACACCAAAAGCAAGCACTCGTGGAAACCTTTGGCAGGTGGGCGTACTCGATGCCGGAGTTTCCTATACGATCAAAGTAGTAGGAACGCTATCTGGTTCAGGTGGTGAGGTAGCAACCATTCGCGCCATCATTGGTTCTGTGGGTGGTTCAGTGTCGGAAGTGGGAGTAGTCTACTCCTCGACACTTCTTGATGTGAAGCTTCGAAGTTCCCCACTTGAACTCTCAGCTGTTCTATCAACAGATAGAGGCCAGAGTGAAAATCTTCGTTATGGAGACAAGGCATATATTGCGGTTGGATATAAAAATACAAGCAGTGAACCGCTTCACGATGTTGCTCTAGTGCTTCGTATAGCAGGAGATGCAGCACTTATGAAACAAATAACTTCTCAAGAGGGATACTATAATTCTGCACTTGGTACGATCACATGGGACACAGCAAGTGTGCCCGCGCTTGCAAGTATGCCAGCTGGAAAAGAGGGCACCTTTTTTGTAACTATTCCGATCGTAACAAAAGGAACCAATGCTCCAAAACTTTCTGTTACAGTTGATGCGAGCGCAACGCTTAAGGAAAAAGATGATGTGACATCATCTGTATCTAAGTCATTTGTAGTACAAGGAAGTGCAAGTGTCTCTGCTCGTACGCAGTATAAAAATTCCTCATTTCAAAATACAGGCCCGATTCCACCGCAACCTAACGTAGATACAACGTATAGTATTCATGTGAGTGTTTCTGCACAAAACGCACTTGAAAATACCAAGGTTTCGTTTGTGTTGCCTGCGTATGTAACCTGGAGAAATATCGGAGATACATCAAAGATGTCATATGACACACGAACAAGAACCGTGACGTGGAATGTCGGCGCGGTAGATGCTGGCAAGACTGTTGCGACAGATATCGGTGTGACGGTGCGGCCATCTCAAGTGCATGTTGGCATATCTCCACCAATTACAGGCGGTATCGTTCTTGATGCGGATGAAGTAGATTCCAAAGCGCACATTAAAACAACTATTTCAGGCGCGACGACCTACATAGGGGGTGAGTCATGGACAGTAGACCCATCTCTTGTGGTAGACCGGTAGTGAAGGTAATAGGGTATAGATAACAGTAGAGACGCCCCACACCGGAGGTGTGGGGCGTCTCTGTG
>JBDKFI010000003.1:0-28256 GCA_039798825.1 Candidatus Parcubacteria bacterium
CACCTTCCCCCCCCCCCACCCCGTGGGGGGGGCGCGTCTCTGTGCTCTGTGCGTAGAGCTCGGACTGTCGTCTACCCCTCTCGAATGTGGTAGGATAGCTATATGAAAGACACCATCCGAGTTTCGATAAGTTCAGGGACTATTATCAAGTGTATCGCGTGGCTCCTTGTGTTCGCAGGCCTCTATTTTGTGCGCGATTTCGTAGTCGCTCTCCTTGTTGCCGTAGTGCTTGCGTCTGCTGCAGAAATGCCGGTAAAGACAATGATGAAATGGGGGCTTTCTCGAGGGCTTGCTGTCGGCGCTATATTTCTCACACTCATCGCTCTTGTGGCAGCTGTTGTGCTCATATTCTTGCCCCCACTTGCAGATGATGTCGCACGCTTTGTCCAAACACTTCCTCAGATTCTTGACTCTGTTCGTATCTTTGGTCGCGATATGGGATTCAAGGATTTGTCGCTTGCAATTCAGGAGCTCTCTCGAAATATCGACAAAGGGCAGATTTTGACAGTACTTAAAAATACCTTCTTTGGTTCAGGTGGAGTCTTCGCAACAGGTGTTGCAGTGATTGGGGGTATTGTGAATCTTGTTGTGACATTTGTACTTGCGTTTTATCTTGCTCTTGAAGAACGTGGTGTGCAGAAGTTCCTTAGGCTTATTGTTCCAAAGTCACAAGAACACTATGTCGAAGACCTATGGATGAGGTCTCAACAGAAGATTAGTATGTGGATGCAGGGTCAACTTCTTCTCTCGCTTCTCGTTGCGCTCCTTGTGTACATCCCACTTCTTTTCCTCGGTATGCCATACGCCGCACTTCTCGGAGTGTTTGCATTTGTGGGAGAGTTGATTCCGATGGTTGGACTTACCTTTGCAACGATACCAGCACTATTCCTCGCATGGGCACACGGAGGACTTCCGTTTTTGGGAATCGTTGCGGTGATTTACTTTATCATTTCACAACTTGAAAACCACGTACTCTACCCTCGTGTGATGAACAAGATGGTTGGTGTTCCATCAGTGATCGTCATCATTGCTCTCATCATAGGAGCAAAGTTTGCAGGCATCTGGGGAGTGATTCTCTCAGTTCCGATGGCTGCCATCTTCATGGAGCTTGCCTCTGATCTTGAAAAGCGAAAGCAGGGCCACATCGGATAACATCACATCAGTATATGAGTGACAAGAAACCATTTTACATCACCACGACGCTTCCGTACGTAAACGCAGAACCACATTTGGGTCATGCGCTTGAGTTTGTGCGTGCGGATGTGATTGCTAGGTACAAAAAGTCACTCGGCTACGATGTGTTCTTTAACACGGGAACTGATGAACATGGGACGAAGATACTAGAGGGGGCGGCAAGTGAAGGGATTCCTGTGCAGGAGTATGTCGACAGAAATGCTGCACGATTTAAGGAGCTCTATCCGAAGCTTGGTATTACGGATGAGATTCACCACATTCGTACTACAGAAGAAAAGCACATCAAAGCTGCACAAGAAATGTGGAGACGGTGTGATGCAAACGGATATATCTACAAAAAAGAGTACGAAGCAACGTATTGTGTTGGGTGCGAACTCTACAAGACCGATAGTGAACTTGTAGATGGTAGATGTCCGATTCACCCTAATCGGGATGTTGAGATTATCAAAGAAGAAAACTACTTCTTCGCTTTTTCAAAGCTCGAAGAGAGACTCAAGAAACTCTACGAAGACAATCCGACACTTGTTGTTCCAGACTTTCGTTTCAACGAGATTAAGGCATTTCTTGATCGAGGGCTTGAAGATTTTTCTATTTCTCGTTTGAAGTCCAAGATGTCGTGGGGTGTGCCAGTACCAGGGGACGATGAGCACGTGATGTATGTGTGGTTTGATGCGCTCACGTCATATATTTCGACACTCAATTGGCCTGCAAGTGGTGATTTTGAAACATATTGGGCACAACAGTCTGGCGACCGCGAAGTTGTGCAGTATTGTGGAAAGGACAACCTTCGACAGCAGTCAGCTATCTGGCAGGCGATGTTGCTTGCGGCTGATCTCCCGCATACAACAAACATCGTCATCGATGGATTCATTATTTCTGGTGGACAAAAGATGAGTAAATCAATCGGGAACGTGATTAATCCGTTTGACGTTATCGACATGTTTAAAGATGTGACTGAGTATCCAGAAGATGTGCTCCGGTTTATTTTGCTCCACGAAGTGCCATCATTTGAAGACGGAGACATTACGGTGGAGTCAATCAAAACTGCGTACACTGCATATCTCGCAAACGGGATTGGGAATCTCACAAATCGTGTGATGAAGATGGCAACGAGTAATGGTGTTAGACAAGAGACTTTAGACAATAGACGACAGATAGAAATACAAAATTTCGATAGTAATGCGGCGACGAAATCATGTACGCACGACATGAACATGCTCGATGAATACATCGCAAGCAATGAACCGTTCAAGGTTGTTAAAGTTGATGAACAGAAAGGAAAAGAAATGATTCAGCACTGCTTACTCTCTCTATCAGAGATCGCAAACAACCTTGCTCCTTGCATGCCACGCACGTCTGCAAAAATTCTTGAATGTATTCGTGATAACAAAATGCCAGAGAAGCCTTTGTTTGCTCGACTCGCATAATCTCTCGTATGCACATCCACAGTAATCTCACCAAAGAACAAGCAATCAAAGCGAAACCAGAAAACAATTGTCCAGAAGAGGTTCTGGCGGCGCAGGAGCTTGTTTCAGTGACCTATTTTAATTTTGATGGAGTTGAATGCCAAGGGCAGATTGTTGTCCATAAGGATGTGGCAGAGGATGTGCGAAAAGTGTTCGAATACATTCATGAAAGTAAATTTCCCGTTGCAAAAGTGGTTCCGATTGCTGACCCAAAGTATTCTTGGGACGATGAAGTTTCCTGTGAGGACAACAATTCATCGGCCTTCAATTACCGCATGATGACGCAGGTCGCCAAGCTTTCAAATCATGCCCTCGGCCGAGCTGTCGATATTAATCCACAAGAAAATCCTTTTATTAGATTGGAAGAGGATGGGGTGAGTGAGATGTATACAGTGCCTTCAAATGGTACGTATGACCTGACTGTTCCTGGGACACTGCATAAAGATCATGAGGTGGTGAAGTTGTTCAAATCACTTGGTTGGAAATGGGGAGGGGATTGGAATCCACTTGAAGGCACGGTTGATTACCAGCATTTTGAGAAACTTTTGTAGTTATGAACTATATTGATGTCCATTCGCATATTCACGATACAGCTTTTGATGAAGATCAGGGGAACGTGCTTCGTGAGATGAATGAGAAAGGATTCGCGACAATTACAGTTGGCACCGACATGGTTGAAAGTAGGAAGGCGGTAGCGACTGCTGAGACATATGACAACGTGTGGGCAACAATAGGCATGCATCCTGTCGATAATCGAGAAGAAGTGTTTAATCGTGAAGCGTACAAAGAGCTCCTCATGCATCCAAAAGTTGTGGCACTCGGTGAGTGTGGTTTGGACTACTTCCACATCAAAGAGTTTGAGGGAAATAAAGATGCTGAAGTTGATCGCCAGCAGAGACTGTTCATAGAGCAGATAGAACTTGCGGTTGAATGCGACAAACCGCTCATGCTCCACGGGCGACCAGATGAGGGGATGGACGCGTATGAAGATATGGTGCATATGTTGCAGAATGCCAAAGAAAAACATGGAGACAAACTGCGAGGCAACGCACATTTCTTTGTGGGCACACCAGAGATTGCTCGTAGATTTAATGAGCTTGAGTTCACGGTTTCTTTTTCGGGTGTGATTACATTTGCGAAGATGTACGAAGACGTGGTGAGACAAACCCCACTTGAGATGATGCATGCAGAAACCGACAGTCCGTACGCCACACCTGTTCCGCATCGAGGAAAGCGAAACACACCACTGTATGTCGAACACATCTACGACAAGATTGCTGAGATAAAGGGTTTAGAAAAAGAAGAGGTGAGGGTGCAGTTGGTAAACAATGCAGCAAGGGTGTTTGGTTTGACATTATAAACATTAAACGTTAGGGTAGCAGCGGAGCTTAACCACAAGGAGGTCTCCATGATTCCTTTGAAGCCGATCCCCGTTGGCGTCCTCCGTCAGCGGGGTATTTCTTCCATGCAAGAAGGTGCTGTTTATGCCTCTTGCTACAAGCGCTTCCAGATCGAAGGTCACCATGAAACGTTTGACATCGCCGTTGAACAGGTTGACCGCTTCGGACTGCTTGCGCTCGTTGGCAAGCGCGTTTCCATCGAGCATGAGTGGAGTGATTTCCACGGCGTAATTGTCACGAAGGTGACAGAAATCCAAGCGCAATGAGCGCAAAAGACCCGCTTCGGCGGGCCTTTCTTTTTGTGTAAAAACGTGGTATAATTGGGCCCTATGACAGAAAATAATGAAACCATAGTGGACAGTCGCGTGTACGAGATTTCTTTCATATTTGATAACAAATTGGAAGAATCTGCGGCGCTTGAGAAGTCAAACGCACTCAAGCAGTCTATTGCTACTCTTGGAGGTAGCTTCATTTCTGAGGAAGCTCCGTATATACGTGAGCTCGCTTATGAAATGACTCGCGTTGTTAATAATGTGAACGTTCGTTTTAATGTCGGCTATTTCGGATGGATTAAGTTCGAGATGGACGGAGATAAGGTGAAGGACTTCGAAAAGGCTATCAAGCTTGATGAAGAGGTCATCCGCTACATGGTGGTAAAGACTGTGCGAGATAATACTGTGTACACCAAGCGTGCACCAGTGATCAAGGCAGAAACACTTGTGAACAACGAAGACGATGTGAACATTGATACCACGAAGGAAGTCGACCCGCTCGTACTTTCTGAAGTTGCGCCAGAAGAAGTGGTGGCACCAGTGGTTCCTAGCGAGGAGGTAAAATAGGGAGTACACTTGAAGCTGAGCTTCAATCGATTAGAAATTTAAAATTTTAAATTTAAAATTAACTCCTATGTATCTTAACAAAGTGTTCTTATTCGGAAACCTTACACGAGATCCAGAGATGAAATCTCTTCCTTCTGGTGTAAAAGTGACACAGTTCTCACTTGCAACAAATCGTGTGTACAAAGATCAAGCAGGTGCTCGTCAGGAACAAACTGAATACCACAACATCGTTGTATTTGGTCGCCAGGCAGAAACATCCGCTCAATACCTAAAGAAGGGTCAAGGCGTGATGATCGAAGGTCGCATTCAAACACGAAGCTGGGATGATAAAACAACAGGGGAGAAAAAGTATCGCACAGAAATTGTTGCAGACGCAGTACAGTTTGGACCAAAATCTGGAGGATCAGCAAGTCCTGACGGATTCACTGGAGCAAGTGCTCCGACAGCTTCAGCATCAGCTGCAGCACCAGCAGATCTGGGAACAATTGATTACGGAGACGCTAACGTTAACATCGACGACATTCCATTTTAACAACAAGGTTGTAGGTTACAGGTAGTAGGGACGAGTACTTCCTATCACCTATCACCTATCACCTATCACTTAACACCATGCATAAACAAGATTATTTCAACCAGAACAACATCAAGTTCATCGACTACAAGGATACAGAAATCCTCGCGAAGTTTTTGAACCCACATGCTCGTATCCTTAATCGTCGCAAGACAGGACTCACTGCCAAGAATCAGCGAGCGCTTGCAAACGCAGTGAAGCGTGCGCGATTCATGGGACTACTCCCATACGTGAGTCATTAAGATGCTAAAGAAAAAACACTAATTTGCCTTTTGGCAAATTAGTGTTTTTTTGTTAGTATTACAAGTAATTATTACTTACTAACCACTATTTCTATGCATCCAAAAAAAGAACGAACATTTGTACTTCTTAAGCCAGATACTATTCAGCGTGGACTTGTTGGGGAGATTATCAAACGCTTTGAGCAGATTGGTCTTAAGATCGTCGCTATGAAAATGCACCGAGCAGACGAAGCGAAACTTTGGCAACACTACAACAAAGACGATGTGTGGTTTTTAAAGAAAGGGGAGAAAATTGTCGCAAACCGACAAGGCTTAGGTCTTCCTATTGAAAAGGAAGCAATTGAGTATGGCCGAGACATCATCGGCGTTGTGGTGAAGTACATGCGTGCGGGTCCTGTGATCTCACTTGTGCTTGAAGGTAACCAAGCAGCAAACGTGGTGAAGCGTTTGGTGGGTGGAACAGAACCGACAACCGCAGACTCTGGAACTATTCGTGGAGACTTCGCACTCGATTCGTATTATCTCTGTGATGTGGATGGAAGTCGTGGACTTCGAAACTTGGTGCATTGCACTGATGTGGCAGATGGAGAAGGTGCAGCTGATCGTGAGATCGGTATCTGGTTTACTCAAGAAGAGATCATGAGCTACCGCCTTGTATCTGAAGCGATGCTCTACGACGTGGATCTCGATGGGATTATGGAGTAGAGAGGCTGATAGTCTTTAAGCATATGTACGTGGGGGTATGAAAGCGACGCCCGTAGGCGTCGCTTTCTCTTGTAGTTCAAACCGCCGATACTTTTCCATAAGAACTAGCTTACGGAGGCAGACGTGCTGAGTACGAGACGATTTTCTAGCAAGAAAATACGTCGTCTAGTTCGGTGGAAAGTAAAAATAAAGAATTTTTTGAAATGGAAATTATCACTTTACTTTTCTTAAGCCAAGAATATAATGAATACAGGTGCTCAGGAATTTTTCTGGATACCCCATCTCCGGGCTATGGAATATTGCTACGACAGCCGAGGCTCCGTACGTTTCCTGCCCACCTGACTTTATTGATCAGGAAGATGGCCTGAGTGCCTATTTAAAAATCCCTTACAAGGGATTTTTAAATAGGCATTCAGGCTTAGGAAGAGGGTCGGAGAAACGGGAGTTTCTCCGTTTTCGGTAATCAGGAAGTCCGTTAGACACCGAAGGGTTTCTAAGCTGAAGTATTCTGAAGCGGCTTGTGTACCAATTTAAAAATCCCTTACAAGGGATTTTTTAATTGGTACTGGTAACGAGGGAGGATTAACGATAAACTGTTCTTATGAAACAAATTGTTACCTCAGCGTTATATCTCTTCACTCTTTTTGTAGTGTCGAAGTATGTCTTCGATCCAGCAAATCTTTACTACGAACTTAAATGGCTCGACATACCGATGCATATTATGGGCGGGTTTGGGGTTGCATCGCTTACTTCCGCCATACTTTCATACCGTGGTATTCGTATATCATTTACAAAACTACTCATCGCGTACACCGTTGTGGCTCTTCTTTGGGAAGTGTATGAATACGTGCAAGATCTTTCTTCATACCAAGATTGGAACGGCTGGATTGATACCGTTGCCGACTATATCAATGGTCTTGTGGGTACATTAGTCGCATATCTTTTACTTCGAAAATAATCTATGGCAACATTTAGAATCACATTTGCTGGTGGCGCACAGATGCCAACCGGCTCCAACTTCCTTCTTGAAATGGGTGGAAAAAAGTTGCTTATCGATTGCGGCTTGGTGCAGGGTGAGAAGTATTCTATTCCTATCAACTATGAACCGTTTGCATACGACCCGACACAGATAGATGCACTGCTTGTTACACATGGTCACTTAGATCACGTTGGGCGCATTCCGAAACTTGTGCACGATGGTTTTAAAGGAAAGATTATGAGTACTGCGCCGACGCGAGAGATAGGTGAGCTCATCATGCTTGATTCACTTGGTGTGCTTGGCAAGGAAGCATCTCATCAAGGTATTGAGCGTTTGTACGAAGAAGCAGATGTGCTCCAAGCGGTGCACTTGTGGGACACGGCACTTGAGTATGAAAAGCCGCACACTTTTCCAACTGATGATGGGAATGCTACGATTACGTTCCACGATGCCGGCCATATTTTAGGAAGTGCAAGTATTGAAATTGAATACAAAGGAAAGAAACTCGCCTTCACAGGAGACTTGGGGAATACACCATCCCCACTCATGCACGACACGACAGCTCTTAAAGACATTGACTACTTGGTGATGGAAAGTGTGTACGGTGACAGAAATCATACCGATAAGGACAAGCGTGTCGACATTCTTAAAGAAGCGGTCACAAGCACTATCACAAAAGGTGGTACGGTCATCATCCCAGCGTTTTCAATCGAACGCACCCAAGAGCTTTTATTGGCATTTAATGAGCTTGTAGAAGCAGGTGCCATACCGCCTGTGCCTGTGTATTTGGATTCACCGCTTGGCATCAATGTGACCAAGGTATACAAAAAGTATGAGCATTGGTTTAATGAAAACGTTGAAAGCATTACAAGAAGTGGAGACGACATTTTCGCATTTAAAGGTTTGATACAAACACCTTCTCCAGAAGAAAGTAGAGGGATCAATCAAAATAACGACCCTAAAGTAATCATTGCAGGAAGTGGCATGTCAAACGGTGGAAGAATTCTTCATCATGAAGCGAAGTACCTCTCTGATGCGAAAAATACGATCATCATCGTTGGGTATCAAGCAGTAGGGACACTTGGTCGAAGAATTGTAGATGATGCAAAGGAGGTCATGATTCATAACCAGCCAGTTGCTGTTCGTGCCCGGGTGGTGAACATTCACGGTTTCTCTGCGCACAAGGACTCTGATCACTTGTTTGAGTTTGTGGGAAGCACTGCAAAGAGTTTGAAAAAAGTGTTTGTGGTACTTGGAGAACCAAAAAGCGCGTACTATTTGGCGCAACGTATTCATGAAGGATACGAACTTGATGTAACCGTGCCTGAAAAGGGGGATGTTGTTGAGCTAGAGTAGCGTGTAGCGTACAGTTTCGTAGCGTTTAGAATACTTATAGACTGTCCCCTACACGCTACACCCTGTACGCTGTATACTATTCCCATGAAGGCTCAAAGAATCACCATTTCAGTTTCCGGCGCAGCAGAGATCGCACATTGTGGGCCTACCGTTATTCCCATCGCCAAAGAAATTGGTAGAGAGATCGCACGTCAGGGCGCGCAGATTGTCACTGGTGCGACATCTGGATTCCCCATGTACGCGGCAGAGGGGTGTAAAGAAGCAGGGGGATTTTCTTTTGGTCTTTCTCCTGCGGCAAGCAAGAAAGAGCATACAGAAGTGTATAGATTGCCACTGAAGGCGCTCGACGCTGTTGTGTACACAGGATTTGGTTATCCAGGGCGAGATTTGATGCTGGTCAGATCAAGTGATGCGATTGTTATTGGGTGCGGTAGAATAGGGACCATCCATGAGTTTACCGTTGCGTGGGAGGCAAACATCCCTATGGGGGTATTGGTTGGAGAATGGCCGACAGATGAAGTGATACAAAACATCATCAAAAATAGCAATAGAACAAACGACAATGTCATCTTTGAAAAAGATCCAAAAGCAATGGTGCAAAAACTTGTTCAAATGGTGAAAGAGCGAGAAGCTCTCAACGAGCCAGAGGTTCGTATGTAGCGGATGTTAGAATCGAGGAAAGAAAAATCGGAACCCGAAGGTTCCGATTTTTCTTTCCTTGATTCCGTTTAAGCGTTCACTGTGTCTACGACCCGCTTGAAGCTTTCTGGATTCTCGCTTGCAAGAATAGAGAGCATCTTTCGGTTGATAACAATTCCTTTCTTTGTCATCTTTCCGATAAATACGCTGTACGTTAGTCCCATTTCTCGAAGTCCTGCATTAAGGCGTGTTGTAAAGAGGCGACGCATATCAGTCTTCTTATCTTTGCGGTGTGCAAATGCATACGCGCCAGCCTTACGAATGGCAACTTTTGCTTCGACTTCCTTCTTGCTTCGTCCAAAACGGTACCCTTTCGCCTGCTTGAGTACATTTCGTCGATGCTTCATTGCTATCTTGCTTCGTTTTACGCGTGACATGGTAGTTGTTTAATTTAAAGTTAAAACCTTGGTGAGGATTATAGAAGACCTGGGAGGAATCGTGACTTTTCTTTGCCGGTCATAACGAATTCCTGACCACGCTTAGAAGCGAGTTGCTTGCGACGAGGTGCTTTCGCATTGAAGTGGTTTTGACCAGGCTTTCGTCCGATGATCTTACCGTTCTTTGTCACCTTGAGGCGCTTGAGAAATGATTTGTTTGTCTTCATACAGTGGTTCGTACCTCTTTAAGATAGTTTCGGTATTCTATCACGGAATTTCAAAAGAATCAAGAAACAGGAAGTCCTAAATAGGGGCCGTCACCTCGCTCCATACTTCTTCCTTCTCCCGCTCCGTTATTTGGCCTTTTCCAAGACTATCATCATGGATTTTGGTATTTTCTTCAAAGGTTCAGCTATTTTGTATTCTGCTGGAATAACCGCGAGAATTCGGTCCATACGCTCGACAAGGAAAGAGTGTTCCATGTATTTGGTGCGCCCCTTAAGCTGGAGGTCAATTTTTACACGATGTCCTTCCTTGATCCATTCCGCAGCCTGCTTTGCTTTAATCATGATGTCATGTTCCCCAATGGAAACACTGATCTGAATGTTCTTGGTTTCTGTGATGTGCGCTTTTGCTTTCACTTCCTTTAGTTTCTTGGACATCTCGTAGGTGTACTTCCCGTAGTCTGCGATACGAGCAACAGGAGGGTCTGCTTGTGGAGATACTTCGATTAAATCAAGTGAGATCGCTTTTGCGTGCGCGAGTGCCTCTTCTTTTGTGAGAACACCCAAGTTTTCGCCCTGCGCTCCGATGACTCGAAGTTTAGGTGCTCGGATGTTATTGTTGATGCTTACTTTGTCTGCCAAGGTGTTTATTGATTAGTGAGTTAGTATGGTAATACTACCAAATAAAGGGTGTAAAGACAATGAGGAGGGGATAGTGTCAAAAGGTGGAGGAGATTTTTCCATGCGGACGCTATAAGAAAAAAGGCGGAACCGCGAGTACGCTTTCGGTCACCAAACATATCTTTTTCTTTTAGCACTTTGTGCTTAATAAAAAGATTGTTTCGCGACCCCGAGAAAAACCGACAAAAATGAGATATAAAAATACTGCGCTCAATTTTTACATCTCATTTCTGTAGACCGGTTTTTCGTTCGATTCCGACACAAGTCAGTTTGGACTGACTTGTTCCCATCTCCACACATAATAAAGACCACCGAAAGGTGGTCTTTATTATGTGTGGAGGTGCTGGCAAAAAGTTCGAACCAGTTAAGAAGCTTTGTAAATCAGTGGTCCGAGTTCTTCAAATACAATCCTCCTCACTTTGAAATCAAAGAAAACAAGCATATTTTACAAGCACAATCAGTATAGAGAGGTATCACAATACTAGTATTCAATATATATAATAACTACTATGAACAGTACACAAGCAAGGGGAGGAGTAAAAACAGAAGAAGGAAAATCAGTTTCAAAGTGGAATGCACTGAAACACGGTATTTTACGAGAGAGTATCAGTGACTACGAGAAGCTTGATTATCAGATGCTCTACACACAGCTTGTTGAAGAGTTTGAGCCAACGTCTGCTCTTGAAATACTCTGTATTGAAATCATCGTTACTAATTACATCAAACTCTTTCGTATCAACAAAGCAGAGACAGAACGTATGAAGATGATGCTTGACCCAACTATTGAGTTCGGTATATCTCCGCTAACTGAAAGAGATGGTTACGAACCTATTGCAACCGTAGATGCGGTGACCTCGCTTGAGGCATATTCAAGGTATCAAACCACAGCAGAAAACAGGATATACAAGGCAATTATGATGCTAAAAGCATTGAAAAATAAGGAGAAAGTAGCTTGACAGAAGTGGTGTTTATTGTTATAATATATGAGCGACAGAAATGTCAAAAAGCTCTTTCACAATCAACAGCGAGGTCCTAAATGATCAACCTTTCAGTGTTTCTCAATGTGGTCGGTGCTGTGATTGGCTCGGCTGCTGCGTGTTTGTATGGGGTCCGGATTTGGATGGGTAAGGAGCAAGCAAACCTTGCAACTTGGTTCATCATCTTCATCTTGGACTTCGTCGGCCTGTATTTGGCCTATGCTACTGGTAACACCGAACCGTATATCCAAATCGGATGGTGTGTAGCGGCAACGATCATCTTGCTCGCCACTTTCGTGAGAAAGGGACAGTGGGTGTGGAGTAAAACTGAAACAGGGGTACTTCTCATCTGTCTTACTTCTGTGGCTATCTGGCTCAGCAGTAAGGCGATGACAGTGTCTCTTCTCGGTTATGTCACAGCAGACGTCATCTCGGCAATCCCCCAAGCCAAGGATTATGTCAAAAATCCTGAAGCTGCGAGGAAAAGTGCTTGGGTCTGGCAAGTGAGCATCGTCGCTATTTTGTTCTCTATCGCTGCCAAGCTCGTCAATGGCGAGTTCGGAGCAGAGCATACCCTCGTTTACGTTGCACTGCTTGGTCTCAACGCAGCTATGACGTATCTCTGCCTTCGTGCGCCAAACAAACAAGGAGAAGGAAAATGATGTCTGTCGGCAGAATTGCACCCAATGAGCGTGGCCGCAGATGGTTCACGCTTCTCGGTAGCGTTGTCGGTCACAGGTGGATCGACAAGAGGGGCTTCGTCACGAAGTTTCTCGCAAAGAAGTTCCCCTCCGTCAAGATGTTTCAGGAAGGGCTTCATTTGATGGCGGAAGTTGAGATTGATGAGGGGTCCTATACGGAAGCGGGACAGAAACTCAAGGTTCCGACGATAGATGGGTGGGGTGGCAACATCCTGAAGCATTCGTCGTTTGAAATCCTGCCGAGCGAACTGCCACGGTATCAAATTGGGCAACTCGTTGGTGTTTCCTTTGGAATGTCCAATGCGATGGACCAGTTCTTCACCGGTACTACTCCGGTGAGGTATGAACTTCATCACGTTGGAAGCGAAGAAGAGTTCACCAAGCTCCCTGATCCCGTGCTCCCAGTTCAGAGATCGCTGTTTTTGCAAGTTTGACTACACCCCGCCAACCGCACGGAAGCCCGTCGCAGGTATGGCGGGTTTCTTTTTGTCCATTGCATAAATTATACATAATAGTATAATTTGAATATGAGTAAAAAAGTAGAGAAAAACAGAGAGTTTCTTGTATTCCATACTAGTTGGTATGATAACCACTTCCCAGATTTTGTTTTCAATGAAGAAGAGAATTATGTCTTTATAAGAAAGCAGTTACTTGAACCAAATCATACAGTTGCCCAAACAGGCGCAACATATCGAGTAATAAATAATTGGGATGCAAATGGCTTACTTTTTGATAACACTAAACGTGAAAACGGATGGAGAAAGTTTAGCTTCACTGAACTTGTATGGATAGAGTGTTTGGCAGAATTGCGGAGAATTGGTGTACCGGTTGCGACACTCAAAAAATTACGAGACAACCTTTTTATTTTTTATCCGAGTAAAGGACCAACATTTGATCCAAGTGAACTCGCTTTTTTTATCACACGGGTTATTCAAAAATCAGACGTTCTTTTGATAGTAGACGCTGAAGGAAGAGGAAACTTTTGCCTTGCTGGAGATTATGAAGCTTCACAAATTATTCATCCACTTCCTGCTTCATACGTCATTGTTAGTTTGAACAGCGTATACGCAAGAATGAGAAAACGCCCAGATCTAGCAAGAAAAAATGATCCACTTTTTCCTTTATCTGAAAAGGAATTAGACGTTTTGTATCAGATTGCTTTTGAAGGGGCAAACGAGGTGAAACTTACAACAAAGGATAGCAAAATACACAAAGTTGAGTACAAGAAAAATGTGCAAAATCCTGAAGATGTCCTTGCAAAAATGCGAGAAGAAATAAGAAGTGGAAAACGCCAGCGTATTTCAATAGAAGTTCAGGATGGAAAAGTTATTGCTATGGAGAACACAGAGAAGACATAATTCTTGCTGTGCTCTTTGGCGGACTGCGACACAGTAGCCAATTATTTCATTGAGACATCACAGACCTTGAAAGGGTAGTGCGCTCGCAACGAAATATGAATGATTACAACAGAAGTGTGCAAGACATATCTCGATAAGAAGGGTCTTACGGACCAAAGAATTGAAGAGATACGAGATTATCTCTACGCAATCAGTAGAGAAATAGCAAGAAATAGTGTGAATGATTACAAACAATCTCTTAAGAAGAAACCATATGGGAAAACACAAACCACGACCACAGAGCAATAGTTCGTTTGGCGAAAACACTTCTCTTGAAGGTTGTATTGGGCTTCCGTATTTGAGAGTTTCAAGTAAGAGACAAGAGATAGAAGGAAACGGATTGCAAAGCCAAGAAGGAAGATGTTTGATCAAGCTACAAGACCTCGGTGTTCCTCACGGAAAGAGTTTCTTTGATAGTTATACAGGAGGAGGTGACTTTATGAATAGACCCGCAATGAGAGCTCTTCTTAAGTATATTGATGATAGACCACATCAAAGGTTTGTTGTTATATTTGATGACTTGAAACGATTTGCTCGTGATACAGAGTTTCATCTCAAGCTTCGACTTGCGTTCAAAGCTCGTGGTGTTATTTTGAAATGCTTGAACTATAACTTCGAAGATACACCTGAAGGAATGTTTGTTGAGACGGTGCTCGCCGCCTCAAATGAACTTGAAAGAAAACAGAATGCGCGACAGGTTGTCCAGAAGCAAAAAGCACGCCTTGAGAATGGGTATAGATCTTTTCCTTGTGTGAAGGGGTATACAAGAGTAAAGGATGCACGACACGGGAAGATCGACATCTTCAACAATGATGCACCGTTTGTGAAAGAAGCTCTTGAAGGGTTTGCTTCGATGAGGTTTGTGCACAAGATCGATGCTGTGAGGTTCTTGCAAGAGAAGGGTGTTATTAGTAAGAAACAACAAGCAGAAAAAGCTATTGCAACATTCGACAGTATGCTTCAAGAAGTGTTCTATGCAGGGTATATCGAGTATCTTCCTTGGGGAGTTGAAAGACGTCTTGGACATCACCAAGCTCTTATTGCTCTTGAAGTGCACGAGAAGAACCAGAGGAGGTTGAAGCAATCTGTTGTAAGCTTTACACGACAAGACGTGCGAGATGATTTTGAGCTTCGTGGGCTTATAAATTGTGCTACGTGTTTAGATACAAAACTCACAGGAGCTCCTACAACGAATGGAAAAGGTGGCACATATAACTACTACAAGTGTCCAAACAAAGAGTGCTCTATGTATGGGAAAAGTATAAGCGCAGATGTTCTCCATAGTGGTCTCGATACTCTCCTTAAAGAAATGAAACCGTGTGATGAAGTTGTTGATCTTGCCAAAGTTATCTTTGAAGATGTGTGGCAAGAAACAATGAAAGAAGAGAGCAAGATAAAAACATCACTCATTGCCCAAAAATCACAGCTAGAAGAGGAGATTGCTTCGCTTGTAGCAAAGAGTGGAAAAGCAATCAGTGAGGTCGTGGAAAGGCAGTATGAGAAGCAGATAGAAACCAAAGCGATAGAGCTTGAAGCAATCGAAGAGGAGCTTGAGAAAGAATATGACTTCACCGTACCTAATCGAACCGCGTTCGACCAAGTAATGAATGTTCTTAAAAGTCCTTACGTTGTATGGAGTTCATATGACACAAAGCAAAAACAAAGGTTCTTTCATTTCATTTTTGAGAGTAATTTGAATTACTCACGAAATGAAGGTTATCGAACCCCAAATTATTCTTTGCCTATAAGGATTTTTGAGGAGATTTCGTCCTCAAAACCCGTTGATGTGGAGATGGGCGGAATCGAACCGCCGTGTATACCGGAATGATGAATGCGTCTACTGTGTGTAGGAAGCTTCGTGTAATCGCATGCCATAGAAACTTCCGAAAGCGGCACGCGATGCGCATGAATTGGTTCGTCCTTTACCTCATGCTAAGCGAAGGACTACATCCACTGTGATATTGCTGTACAACGTTCCGTGGATGCGAAAGAAGACAACACCAGGTCGGCTTAAATTAAGCGAACGCTGGAACTAGACCAAACGCGTATGGCGATGGAATAGCCTTACCAGTTGTTTTTGCAACATGGGCAGCAGAATGGTTACGAGTACTCTGCCAGTCTCGACACAGCACAGACAATCACTATCGATATATCAAAGCCAAAGATCATCCCCCTAAAACATCGGCTTGAGCCGATGTTCGGGCGACCATTTTGTAAACAAAATGGTTTAGCCACACAACACCAACTCAACAAATGTTCAGGCGTCCACTGCGTGGATTAGCATTAGACCGCCCGAATACTATTTTATCTCTGATCAAATAGTATTCCGATTGTCTAAGTAGCTTTTCTTGATTTTATTCTTGAAGCGACCAGCCCACAATGTTTTCAAGTAACGTTCTCGATTAAATGCTTCAGCTTTTGATTCAAATGTTTCTGTATAAATACATACTAAAGGAATTCTGGCCGCTGTAGCGGGAACTGACCCCTTAGTATGTCTTTTTAGGCGTTCGGTTATATTCTCGGTGCAACCGACATAAAGCCCATTGTCTTTCTCGCTGTATAAAATATACACGAAATACATAATCCTATTCCCTCAGACGGACTTCCCGTCGCTCGATCTCCTCCTTCACCTTATCGCGTTTGTCGTGCTTCTGCAATTTTTTGCAAACACCCACATCACACTTAATAAGGTTATGACTATTATACAACGAAATAGGGTGTAGTGTCAACCCTTTTTCTTCATCACTTGCAAGCCGTCTGATCTCTTCTTTGCTAAGGAGGAGGCGTCGTGTGCGATGCTCATCGTAGCTTTTTGGTGTATTTGCTGGTTGATATGGTGGAATGTATGATCCGACCAAAAATGCCTCGCCCCCACGGATGATGATCTTACTTCCATCCAAATTACCGAGTTTCTTGCGTAGAGATTTCACCTCGTGTCCCTCAAGTTCCATTCCTGCTTGATAGGTTTCAAGTACAGAGTAGACAAGGCGCAGCTTTTTGTTTTCCACGAGTTTCATATGAGCTAGTGTATCAGTAAGCAGTGTCCAGTGACCAGTGGTGCGTATTTGAAGCATCTTTTGCATTGACTGTGCACTACTGACTGCTCACTAGTAACTATGCTAGTATGGACATATGGCTAAAGATATACGAAAACCTGGAACGGGTGCGAAGCAAACTAAATCTGGTAGTAATCCACTTGCAACGGTGAAGAAAGTTGGAGGGTTTTCTCAACAAATTATTGGGACGCTCATCATTTTTTTGTTTCTTAGTTGGGGATATTCACTCTTTATTTCTGGCAAACAAACAGCAACGGTGCCACTCTCTGAGTTTTCTTCACTTGTGGCTTCTCAAACTATTGTTTCAATCGTGGTACAGGGAGACACTCTCACTGGAGTAAAGAAAGATGGTACAAGTGTGACGAGTAAAAAAGAAACAGGGGCTTCCGTGCTCACCACTCTCCAAGGGTATGGTGTGAGTACATCGACACTTGCTTCCACAGTGATAACAGTTAAGAACGATAGAGGTCTTTCGTTTTGGGGATCGCTTGTTCCAATTCTTCTTCCTATTTTGTTCCTCGGGTTTATGATTTGGTGGCTTGCGCGCGGTATTAAAGGTGCGAACATGCAAGCGATGACGTTTGGTCAGTCTCGCGCGAAGATGATTCATCCAGATGATGGCAAACAAAAGGTGACGTTTAAGGATGTCGCAGGTGCAAAAGAAGCGAAAGAAGAGCTTGCAGAGATTGTGGATTTTTTGCGTAGTCCAAAAAAGTTTACTGACATCGGCGCAGTGATTCCAAAGGGCGTGCTTCTCATGGGTGCACCAGGAACAGGAAAGACCATGCTTGCAAGGGCGGTTGCAGGGGAGGCAGGTGTTCCGTTCTTCCATCTTTCTGGTTCTGAGTTCGAAGAGATGTTTGTGGGTGTCGGAGCGTCTCGTGTTCGTGATCTCTTCGACATGGCGAAGCGCTCAGCGCCTGCGATTATTTTCATTGATGAGATCGATGCGGTTGGTCGTGCACGTTCTCCTTCGATGGGAGGACAAGGTGAAGCTCGTGAGCAGACTCTTAATCAGATTTTGGTCGAGATGGATGGATTTGAGCAAACAGAAAACGTCATCGTGATGGCAGCAACGAACAGACCAGATGTGCTTGATCAGGCGCTTCTTCGTCCTGGTAGATTTGACCGTCGGGTTACACTTGATCTTCCAGATAGAAGTGATCGAGAGGCCATTCTTCAGGTACACGTAAAAGAAAAACCACTTGCAGAGGATGTGAATTTGAAAATCGTTGCAGAGCGTACACCTGGATTCTCTGGTGCGGATCTTAATAGTTTGATGAATGAGGGTGCGATCTTGGCTGCCCGAGAGGGGAGAAAAACAGTAGGGCAGTTTGACCTTGTGCGCTCCATTGAAAAGGTGATGCTTGGACCAGAACGAAAAAGCCATGTCCTTTCATTAGAAGAAAAGAAGATCACTGCGTACCACGAGGCGGGACACGCACTCGTCGCATCATGTCTTCCAGATGCAGATCCGGTGCACAAGATATCTATCATTGCACGAGGGAGTGCTGGTGGGTACACACTCAAGCTCCCGCTTGATGAGCGACGCCTCATGAGTAAAGCGACATTTTTGGATGACATTGCGATGTCACTTGGTGGATATGTTGCAGAAAAAGAAATCTTTGGAGACATCACTACGGGACCATCAAACGATTTACAAGTAGCAACTGGCATGGCACGTGACATGGTCACGAAGTATGGCATGAGCACACTTGGCCCACTTGCGCTTGAAGGAAGTCGTGCAGTGTACGGCGCACCTTTATATGGAAAAGAGTACAGCGAGAATTGGGGTCAGAAAATAGACGATGAAGTGAAGCGTATCATGGATGATGCGTGGGCTCGTGCTCGCAAGATCATTCTCGATAAGCGCGATGTTCTCACTGCTATCGCAGAGGAGTTGATCAAAGTGGAAAACATTGAACGCGAAGAGTTCGAGAAGTTACTCGTCCTTCACGGCATCAAACCAAAACGAAAAGAAGGTGAGCAGATTATGTAGAAAGAAAAAGAGCAGCCTTGTGGGCTGCTCTGCGTGTTTGCAAGCGCCGCACTAGCGCTTGGAGTGGTGCCCCACTTTTCCGCCCGGAAGCAGGTGGTCGACGGGTCCGGCGCGCGGGTCATCCGCGGGCTGATCTGCCTCGTCCGCCCACACGGGTTTGCGCGCGGGTTCCTGTTTCGTTGCCGGAACGGTACCTGCAGGGCAGGCAACACGGGTCGTGATGCCACGCGTGGGGTCTCCCACGAACCCGAAATGATTCTCCTTGTTCATCCAGCCTTCTCCTGTTGAAAAGTTCCAACACAAACCGCTTGTGCCGGATCTTTATCATACACCTAAACGTAGTCACTAGACAATAGTTTGCAGACACAACCAAAAAGGGGGCAATGCAGATGAATCTTCTAAACTTAGTGCGCCCGCCTGGACTCGAACCAGGGACCAGGCGTGTATAAGACGCCGGCTCTACCAACTGAGCTACGGGCGCACTAAATGTACAAGCTTCTCGCTTTTCACTAAAGCAACCACTTTACTCACGTGAGCTATGGATGCTCCATGTGCTCACATACTATACCAAATTATCTCCTGTTTTTGTATTCTTTATTTGTAGACCCTGTTTTGCTTAGCTTGGCTTTGCTATACTAAAAAAATGTTCAACATCTGGCCATACTTACTTCGTCTTGCGGTAGCTCTCTACTTTATTTACCCCCATGGGATAGCAGTACTCCAGGGCGCAAAAAAGGCGAAACTTGCGATGTTCACCTGTATCAACGAATACATACCGACAACGATCGCATTTACGCTATGGCACTCATTTTTTGTGGTACTCGGCATCCTCATTCTCATTTGGCCTCGACCGATCCTCCCTCTTGTTCTTACACTCATCATCCTTTCTTCACAGCTCTATATCAACTTCGCTCAGCATAGCTACACAGTGGTAAACATGCTCCTGTTTGTTCTCGTACTTGTAACACTTGCGCTCATCATCTACCACTCACGTCCACAATTTAGATAACATCATGCAACTACATGATTCCGTGAGCAGTATTAGTCGCATTAACCAACTACACCTTGATGCGTTAAAAAGACTCTCAATTACAACTGTCAAAGATCTTCTTTTCCACTTTCCAACTCGCTACGCGGACAGTCGAGAAGTGACGGCTACAAGTAATCTTGAGGTTGGGAAAGCTGTTACGTTGTATGGCGTCATGGAAAAAGTGCGTGTGCGCAGAAGCTTCAAAGGTCATATGCCTATGACAGAAGCTCATATTGCTGACGGTGTGGGCGTCATTCGAGCTGTCTGGTTTAATCAGGCATATATTGGCAAAATGTATCCAGATGGCACTAAGGTAAAAATAAGTGGCACCGTACAACAAGATAAAAACGGATCCTTTCTTTCGAACCCAACAATTGAACGTGCACCAGATGTGATCCCAGAGTCACACGACTCACTGTTTGGAGGACATGTTGCGGCAGAATTCCTTATCCCTGTGTATCGAGAAACAAGCGGCATCACCAGCAACTACCTCTATCTCCTCATCAAAAAAGCAATACAAGGAGGAGTACTTGATGGTATACAAGATCCCATCCCACCACACATTCTCCAAAAGCTTCACTTGCCAGCTTTACGCGAAGCGTTGCTCTACATTCATTTTCCAAAAGAAGAAAAGTTGACGGTTGCTGCACGTAAACGATTTGCATTTGAAGAAATATTCTTCATGCAATTAAAACAATACAAAGAACGCATACTTGCCAAACACTCACAGGCATACCCCATTACTGCAAGCAAGGATGATATTTCGGACTTCATGCAGTCATTTGCGTTTACTCCAACACAGGCACAGATCGATGCTGTTGGATCAATCATGAAAGACTTACAAGAAAGCTCGCCCATGGGTCGACTTCTTGAGGGAGATGTGGGAAGTGGAAAAACATTTGTGGCTGCAACAGCGACATACGCAACATTACTAAGTACAGCAACAAAAAACGGACAATCGCTTCAAGTTGCTTATATGGCGCCCACAGAAATTTTGGCACGACAACATTTCGAGAGCTTCATTGCATATTTTGAAGGCACTGGGGTAGAGATTGGACTTCTCACAGGAAGTGGGTGCAGAAAGTTTCCGAGCAAATCAGATCCTCATGGATTCACAGATATTTCTCGCACACAACTCCTAAGTTGGCTTGCTTCTGGCCGTGTTTCAGTGGTCATTGGAACACACGCGCTCATTCAAAAATCTGTTACCTTTGCGAACCTTGCACTTGTGATCATCGACGAGCAACACCGATTCGGTGTGAAACAACGCAAAAAGCTTGCAGAAAAACAAGGCGAGAAAAGGCGTGAGCTCCCACATCTACTCTCAATGACAGCAACACCTATTCCACGAACACTTGCACTCACCATGTTTGGAGACCTCGATCTTACCGTCATCGATGAAATGCCTCGTGAACGAAAGAAAATCCTCACCGAAACAGTGCCGGTACATAAACGCTCACAGGTGTACGAACACATACGAGAAGAACTCACTTCTGGTAGACAAGTGTACGTCATTTGTCCGCGTATCGACGAGCAAGACGAAGAAGAAAAACAAAAGCGTATATTAAAGAGTGTTAAAGAGGAAGCTAAACGTCTTGGGGAAGTCATTTTTCCTGAGTTTGTTGTAGACATTCTTCACAGCAAAATGAAGAAAGAAGAAAAAGAAGAGGTGATGCAAGATTTCCTCGATAAAAAGTCAGATATCCTCGTCGCAACATCTGTGGTTGAAGTTGGTGTCAACGTACCGAATGCTACGGTGATTATCATCGAACATGCAGACCGTTTTGGATTAGCACAGCTTCACCAGTTGCGCGGACGTGTGGGTCGCAGTCACCATCAATCCTATTGTTATCTTTTTACAGAAAGTGAGGGCGAAACAACACAAAAACGTTTACAAAATCTTGTTGAAGCAAAAAACGGTTTTGAACTTGCTGAGCTGGATATGCAAACACGAGGCATTGGACAACTGATGGATGGGAAACAATGGGGCATAAGTGACCTTGCCATGGAGGCAATCAAAAATCCAAAACTTGTAGAGGTTGCGCGCGCAGAGGCACGTGAACTCATCGATAATGACGCTGATTTGGAGAACTACCCAGATCTAGCGGCTATCATTCACAAGAGAGATAGTGTGCATATGGAATAACCCTCGTAAGCTTATAGCAAATAGGTAATAGGCAATAGTAATATCAAGAAAGTCTTTTTATGAAACCCATTAACATTTTACTTAATTCTTCGGCTTGTAGTTGTAAAAGTCGTGTATCAGATTCTTTAACCAGTTTCAAATTTTTACAAACAATAAGCTGAGTCTCTACTTCTGCCAGGGACCCTAAAGACGTGTGAAGAAACGACTTAAAATCTTTATCCGTTGAACGACGACTACCCTCCGCTATGTTTGACGGAATTGAAATGGAAGCCCTGCGCAACTGATCAACTAGTCCGTATTTTTCTGAAGATGGCAACTTCTCTGTAATGGTATATACGTCAGTTACAAAGATCATTGCCTTTTGCCAGACAATTAAATCTTTGTACTCTGTCATGTGTGTATTTCTGTGGAACTATTTCCTATAAGCTATTTACTATTACCTAGTTTACTATCCTTCATTACTATCGGTCACGTAGATGATTGATTTTATAGGTGAGGTGGTTGTGCCACAAGAGAGATTAAAGGTTGTGGTGTAGTCGAGGATCACGGACTTCGTACCGCGTGCGTACACGCTCGTCACCGCTGTTTGAAGTGCGGTCGACATGAGTCTGTTGCCACCGTACGGATCGTTTGCGTTGGTTGTTCCAGATGAGAGCGTGCTGTTAAGTGTCGTAGAAGCACTTGCGACTGCTGTCTGACATGTTGCGTCACACACTGCAGGCTTTTGTACGTCTGCGGTGAGTTTACAACTCGTGTTTGGGTCTTTGATTGACCATGAAAGTGAAATGAGACCACCACGTTCGATGCTTCTCGGAGTGATATTAAGAATCAGTTGAGAAGGAGGTGTCGCTGGCGCTTGAGCAGGAGAAGGTGATGGAGAGGGTGAAGGGGATGGGGCATCTGCAGCGTTGTAGCAGACCCAGCCGATCGTACAGCATGTGATCCCGTCCCAGTATTCACCTGCTCCACAGCTTGATGGAACTGGATCAGGAGCTGGTGTTGGACCAGGGGATGGCCACCACCAACACAGTGGACTTGTCACACCGCCATTTACACCGTCACAGTACCAGTGGTACCCACCACCTGCTTGTGGATTGTTCACGCCGAGTATTCCACCGGAACAGGAGTTGGGTGTATTTCCGCACGCACCATCTTGTGGTTGATTGCTTGGAGCAGGTGTTGGTGCGGGAGTTGGGGATTCAGGTGGTACTTCGTAGAAACAGAGTCCACTGTTTGCTCCTCCATTTGAGCCATTGCAGTACCAGTGATAGTCTCCATTTGGTTGTATAGAGTTTGCTCCAAGTGTTCCAGATGCACAACTGTTTGGTGCGGTGCCACAGTAGCCGATGACTACCGGTCCACAGGCTGGGTAGTTACTGTATCCATTGAAACAAATGTTGTTACAGCTCGGATAGTTCGTCGCACCGTTTGTACAGGTTGGAGGGACATAGCCACCACATCCTTCCGGAGTGTCGTGACATCCTCCACCAAGAGAGCCATCTGTTCCTGCGCTAGGGTCACCACCGTTACCGGTTGAGCTACTTGAGCTACTTGAGCTACTAGCGGAGTCACCTATTCCTGCAGCTGCACCATCGCTCGGACCAGGACCGTCTCCTTCTCCGTCAGCATATGCTTTCTCTGCAAAGATATTTAAAAGTGATGTGGAGGTAGTTGTATGCGGCTTGATAGCTCTGTAGATAGTTGAAGCGACGCGAAAGACCTCTTCCTTTGAAGATCCAGACACCACAATCACTGGCATACCACGAAGTGACGTCATTTCACTTGGGTAGCTATAGATAAATGCCGTGTAGGAGGTTGTTGTCGCAATAGACGAGGTAATGTTGTTGATACATTCAGCAAGAACGCTTTTCATTTGTGTTTCGTCGGGGAGTTTTTTGTTTTCCGTACACACAAACTTACCTGTCAAAGGGTGTTGTGGATCGAGTGCTGCTTTCCTCATAAATCTGTTGATGACCCTGTTTTGGAAACTGAGCTTTTGGAGGTCTGGACGCTTCCAATAGATACCGATGTATGGTGAGCTAGATGCGGTTTCGCATGCAAAATTCCAGAGAAGCTCAGCGGGTGCAGATCCGGGTAGGTTATTGGTATCGCATATCATTGGCACATCAACAATGGATGATCCAAGTGTTATACCAAGAGGAGAGAGGATATCTTCGGGTTGTGTGGGTGTGTGCAGGAAGCGTGGAGCCAGGTAGTACCAAGCTGTAAATGCTAGAGCAATTACAACAAAGAGGAGACTGATAATGGTTTGATAGCGTTTAATGGTTTCCATAGTGGTGATAGAAGTCAGTATACCGCCTGCAATTGACAGGGATGCTTTTCTTATGCACACCCACACAAGTAGAGAATGTGGAAAAGTAGGTCAAAATGGAGATGTTTTGCCTTAAAAGCCTTATTTCGCAAGGTGTACTTGACATTCTGCCTGGTTGTAGTATACTGGAGTGGTAGTCAGGGGTGTATGATCTCTGACATGTTTACAACCACCTATAGGAAGGGAGCGCCATGCTCAAAAGACTTTTGATGGCGCTCGTCGCCATCTTCCTGTTCCTGGGTGCTGCCAGTGCTCAGGACAACAGTGTGTATCAGGTTGAAATGCGGAAGGCCGCATCGGAAGCTCTGATGCGGCAGCAGGTGATCGTCCTTACCGGCAAGGGGTACCTGGATAGCTGGTTTGAAATCTGGCTGTACCCCCAGAGAGGTGTGTTCCATCTTCAGGGGAAGAATCTCTGCTACTCAGGTGAGGAGTCTGCGACGTTCGTCGTCAACGATTTCGGCTACCTTAGCGTATACGTTCCTGGCAAGTTCGGAATCATTCAAGGTTGCACTGGTGGTCGTATCAACATCGACCCCGTCAACAACCTTGCTGGATGGTTCGACTACAACCCCGTAACCAGAGAACAAAGTAGTGGCGCTGGTCGCCTCTACCTGCGGCGCTGAAACATGCGCACCCAAAAGCCCCCCCCCGCCTCACGGCAGGGGGCTTTTTAATTGTAGAGAGGTGTTGGCGGCGTTAGTTTTGTACGTAAGAAGCAGAGAGCCGCCCGAAGGGCGGCTCTACACTTCTTTGATAAATCAATAGGTTACCGAATCGATGTGTTACAAATTTGTTGAACAAGTATCGTGCTTGTTGTCGTGCTGTAAGTAACAGTCGGAGCATAGAAAGACTCCGGGTAGATGATGTCGTTTACATAGCGTTTGATCGTGATGTTGTATGCGCCTGATTGTGCACAGAAGTAGTCTCCAATTTTTTCCATTGTTTGCGGGCTTTTGCTCGAGAGGTAAAGTATTCTGTTTAATCTGTCGTTCACCACAAACTCTGTATGTGCTAAAGGTTTCGTGAATTGACCAGTTGCAAGCGTTCTTCCACGCCAGAGGTCCCTTCCTGTTTTTGGTTCGTATACTTCATACCATGTATTTTTCGTCACATCCAATGAAAAGAAGTTGTAGCGCGTTTTAAAACCAGAAACACTGAGGTGTAGGTTCATCATCTTGAGAGGTGGGTATGTATTCTGTTGTTCATAGTGAAGCATATCGAAATTAAAGAGTGCTTGTCCTATGAGTAAATATATAAACACAAAATGAGCAATGGGGAGCGGTTGCTTCGTAGGCAATGGCACATGCTTATGATCTTTGTATATCCAAAAGAGAGAGATAAACGAAAGCATGATTGGACCAATGAGCTGAATATGCATGTTCAAACTAAGTCCCATATGAAGTGTCACAAGAAGAAGTACAGCAATCTTTCTTCCTAAATAGTTTTTATATGGTATGAGAAAGAGCGTCCAGGCGGTATAGAGAACGACAATAGTGAAGTAGGTGAGTGCCATACAAAGAACAGGGAAGTGTGAAAGTGTTTTCCCGAGTTCTGTACCAAAGGTGTCGTTTGCAAGCACATAGTAGACAGCTTTTCCTTCGGGGAGCCATATGGAAAGACTTTTATGGTATGCAGATGAAATGTAGAGAACGGCAGCTTGCAACACTCCAACCGCGTAACTTATTTTTGAGTACGGTTGTATGATCGATGCAAAGAGAAGTGATGTGTAGATAAGAATGTCCCCACCGTTTGTCGCCGCGCTGTGAAGTCCTATGAGGCTTAGGTAGAGGAATGCTGACATAAAAAGCGCAATTCTCGGATGGTGACCTTTCCATAGTCTGTAGAGTGCATAGATGAGAATACCTATTTGGATAGCGAGTATCGCTATCGTACCAAATATACCTCCAAACAAGTGGATGGTCATCGCATGTAGTTGCGCTCGTTCGTACAGCCAGACAAGAAGAGAATTTGGTGCAAAGTAAAGATTGTAATTGTAGATACGCACGCAAAGTTCCCATAACGTAACGGATACCATGAGACTACTAAATACGCGAATGGATGTAGGGGAGAAGTACATATGTCTACGAGTATATACCTGATTCTTCATGAGTCTTGTGTCTGCATACACAAGGGTACCCCTTGCTTTGTACAAGGGGTACCCTTGTCGGGGGAATAATGGTAGAATCTTCTCCATATGAACCAGAAAATAAAGGCGGTTTCTAGATATTAGACATTAGACAACAGACTGAAGACACAGATCATACATATGAAACATATAGCAAAAGCTTTTTGGACAGTAGCAGCAATCATCGCGCTTGCCGTCTTTTTGGTAAAGGGTGGTAAAGACTTTGTGCTTGGCCTTGACCTCGCAGGTGGATCAGCTCTCACCTACAAGATTGAAACGGGTGCACTTCCTCCTGATGTGAATGTGAGTGAAAGCGTCACATCACTGCGTGATGTGATCGAACGACGAGTGAACTTGTTTGGTGTCACCGAAGCGGGGGTACAGACAAGCTACAGCCGTCTCGCGTCGGAGTGGAGACTCATTATAGAACTTCCTGGTGTCACTGATGTGCAAGCGGCAGCAAAAGTCATCGGTGAGACACCGGTACTTGAATTTCGAACCGCAAAGCCTGGTGTTGATCTCAATGCATCATCGACAAATGTGGTAACTGCGTTTGAACCAACTAAACTCACCGGAAGCTACCTCAAGCGATCTGCGCTTGGATTTGAACCAAACACGAATCGTCCAGTTGTGGAACTTACGTTTAATGAAGAAGGTGCGAAGCTCTTTGCGCAACTAACGAAGGCAAACATCGGCAAGCAAGTAGCAATCTTCTTGGACGGTGTGCCTATTTCTGCACCGACCGTCAACGAAGAAATCACTGGAGGAAAAGCGGTGATCTCAGGATCATTTACTGTTGAAGAAGCTCGTACACTTGTGGGACGTTTGAACGCTGGAGCACTCCCAGTGCCGATCACGCTTGCTGGCACGTCTGTCGTGGAGCCGTCGCTTGGTGCTGTGTCAGTACAAAAAGGAATCCATGCTGCAGTGATTGGGTTCATGTTGGTCGCAGTGTTTATGCTTCTCTGGTACCGTCTACCAGGACTTGTCGCCGTGGCTGCGCTTTCATGCTACATCGTGCTTAACCTTGTTGTGTTTAAGGTTGGAATGTCTCCTGCGATGTTCCTCATCTCACTTGCTGCTGTCGTGCTCGGTGTATTTGTTCATCGAAGTATCATGTTTGCCATTCCTGTTTCCTATCTCATCCTTGCGCTTATCCCTGGAGGACTTGTACCGATCACACTTACTTCAGCTGGTATCGCAGCGTTTATCATCTCGGTTGGGCTTGCGGTGGACGCAAACGTGCTCACGTTTGAGCGCATGAAAGAAGAATTAAGAAATGGAAGAAGTCTTAAAGATGCCATAGACGTTGGATTTGTGCGCGCATGGACATCGATTCGAGATTCACACATTGCTGCGATCATCGTTGCAGCGGTGCTCTACATGTTTGGTACGTCGCTTGTGAAAGGATTTGCTATCGCATTTTTCTTGGGAGCTGCGCTCTCGCTTGTGTCTGCACAGATGATTACTAAAGTATTTCTTTCTGCTGTTGCTCCGACACAGTTTGGTCGAGTGTGGAGATTCTTGTTCGGTTCAGGATGGTCAAAGTAGACAACAGACTGAAGACACTAGACAACAGAACATCTTAATACAAATTTATGTTAATCATTAAATACAAATCAATCTTTATCGGTCTGGCGGTGGTGCTTGTGGCGACATCATTTGTGCTCATGACGAAGTTCGGCATTCGCGAAGGTATCGACTTCACAGGAGGAACGGTCATCGAGACACAGTATGTTGCAGATGCACCGCTTGCA
>JBDKFI010000004.1:0-23503 GCA_039798825.1 Candidatus Parcubacteria bacterium
TCGCCGCCGACCAAAGAGAAGCATCAACCTGCGCCTGCGCAGCCTGTCAAACGGTTCCTCCTCGGAGGACGGGATTTTGTTGTCATCGGGCTTGAAAAAAGCACGAAAGACGGCGAGTACCGTTTCCGTCTTGGTGGAGACGTCAATCTGATTGTTCCGAGAGGAACCCTCGTGAACGCGACAGGACACATCTCCCAAAGCCCGCGCGTGCAAATCGCGGTGGGTACGGAAAGGTTGTGTTTGGACAGGGCGCAGCTGGCAGCTGCGTTCAAGAAGCTTGGCTAAAAACCAGCCAGACAACGAACAGCCGCCTGAGTGATCAGGCGGCTTTTTTAATTCGTATATTTTCGAAAGCAGACGAAACTACTTTTTCTTTTTCAAAACTTTTTTTAGATACTGACCTGTATATGAATGCGTATTTCCTGCAACGCTTTCTGGTGTACCGGTTGCCACAATCTTTCCACCACCGACTCCACCTTCTGGGCCAATGTCTATGACATGATCTGATGACTTCACAATGTCTAGATTGTGCTCGATCAACACGACCGTGTTTCCCTTGTCGACAAGCTTGTTTAAAATCTCAATCAACTTCGCGATATCTTCATAGTGAAGTCCAATCGACGGCTCATCGAGAAGATAAATTGTTTTCTCCACGTGAGGACGGTACAACTCACTTGAAATCTTCACACGCTGTGCTTCCCCTCCTGAAAGGGTGGTTGCTGATTGTCCGATCTCCAAATATCCAAGACCAACGTCATCGAGCGTCTTCACACGATCATGCACCGCAGGGATATCTTGGAAAAACGTAAGCGCCTCTTCTACCGTCATTTTCAAAATGTCGTAAATGCTTTTTCCTTTCCACTTCACTTCAAGTGTTTCTTTCATGAAGCGCTTGCCGAGACATACGTCACACTCAACATATACTGTCGGCAGGAAGTGCATTTCAACCGCGATCTCACCATTACCTTGGCATGCTTCGCAACGACCACCCTTCACATTAAACGAGAATCGAGATGGCTTCCATCCGCGGATGCGAGCCTCTTCTGTTTCTGCAAAGAGATCTCTGATGTGCGTCCACGCACCTGTGTACGTTGCGGGGTTGGAACGAGGTGTACGACCAATAGCTGACTGATCGATAAGCACAACACGAGATACATACTCCGTTCCAGTGATCGAAGTACAATTGTAAATCTGTGCAGAACGATGACGTCGCTCTAGACGTGCAAGCAAGTTCTTATACAAGATTTCGTACATGAATGATGACTTTCCTGACCCAGATACTCCCGTAATCGACACCATACGCCCAAGCGGCACAGAAACATTCATATCTTTAATGTTAAATATCTCTCCACCTTTGATATGAATCGTACCCTTATCAGTCTGTCTACGAGCGGGCACCGGGATTTCTTTCTCTCCGCGCAAGTATGCAAGGGTTACACTACCAGACTTGTTCTTGGGTGCAGTGAGCAGTTCATCCAGATATCCAGCGACAACAACTTCTCCACCATGTACACCAGCCTTTGGACCAATATCGACAATGTAATCCGATGCAAAGATCGTATCTTCATCATGTTCAACAACGATGATAGTGTTCCCCATATCACGAAGTGTGGTAAGGGTTTTAATGAGGCGGTCATTGTCTCGCTGGTGAAGACCGATAGTTGGTTCATCAAGCACGTAGAGAGCACCCACGAGCTTAGACCCGAGCTGAGAAGCAAGTCTAATACGTTGCGCTTCCCCTCCAGAAAGGGTATCTGCTTTTCTGTTAAGTGAAAGGTAATCAAGACCAACATCTAACATGAAGATAAGTCTCGACTCAATTTCTTTGATGACAACAGATGCAATTTCTTGCTCCTTTTTAGTAAGTGGCAACCGTGCGAAGTACTCTCGTGCATCCTTGATAGAAAGCGCAGTGATATCCACGATGTTGATTTTCTCAGTATCGTCCAAAAACACATTCAATGCTTCGGGTCTGAGACGTTTGCCCATACATACTTCACATTCATCAAGCCCACCAAAATACTTGGTACCAAGACCATTACACGTAGGACATGCCCCGTACGGCGAGTTGAATGAAAAGAGACGCGGTTCAATTTCTGGAAATGAAAAGCCACAGTTCGCACAAGAAAACTTATTAGACATGATGGTTCTTTCTCCTAAGATCTCCACTTCGAGCAATCCGTTTGACTCGTGAAGCGCTCGTTCAATTGATTCTGAGAGACGCACCATTGCATCTTTTTCCATTGCTTTAGTACGAAAGTCATCAAGCGCAATAGAGTCCACGACGATAGAGATTTCATGCTTCTTGTTTTTGTCCAGCACAATTTGTTCTCGAAGAGACTTTCGCTCTCCATCCACATACGCTTCGGTGTAGCCTCGCCCAAGCATGTCGTAGAGCATTTGATAGTGCTCACCCTTTCGCCCACGTACAAGTGGTGAAAGAAGTACGACTTCCGCCTGAGAATACTCCACGCCCAAGATCTTTTCTTTTTTATGTTTATCATCTGCAGAATGTATCTTATCCAAGATGAAGTGCATGATTTCATCGTTTGAAAGTTTCTGAATTTTGGAGCCACACTCCACACAATACGGCTTCCCGACGCGAGCATAGAGCACACGCAAGTAATCATAGATCTCCGTAATGGTAGCAACAGTTGAGCGAGGATTGCGTCCTGCTGATTTCTGATCAATGGAGATTGCAGGAGAAAGTCCGACGATTTCATCTACATCTGGTTTTTGCATTTGATTCAAAAACTGACGAGCGTATGCCGAGAGAGATTCCACATAGCGACGCTGCCCTTCGGCAAAGATGGTATCAAATGCAAGCGATGACTTTCCAGATCCCGAAAGTCCTGTGAATACAATCATCTTGTGACGAGGCATTTCTACAGTGATATTTTTCAGGTTGTGTGTTCGTGCACCTCGCACAATGATACTTTCCAAGTGTTCTGGTTTTGTTGTTTTTTTAGAAGCCATTACGATAATAGATGTTAGACAATAGAATCAGTCTGCCGCCAGGATAATTTTCGCATTATACAATAAAAAGAGGTCAGAGTCGAGACAACTGAACAGGGCGACGCCGTAGGCGTCGCCCTGTTCATCACCCCCCCCAACTCGTAGCTACCCTTTGTTACTTCGTGATCAAACTCTCAAGCGTTTCAAGCACGGCATCATGAAGTGACTTTTTATTTTCTGTCACCAAGAGCCACTGCCCATCCCCCACTTGCGCAACATGCCATTCGCTTTGCTCAGATTCTGCAACCGTCCAGATAGTACCGCCCACTGTCGTGGTCCCAGTCATGGTAAGAGCTGACACACGAGGAACAATCACGTTCTTTATATAATCCGATGGCATATACCCGCGCCCACCTTCATAACTGAAATACATAGAGATGTATGGTGCATCTGGTGTGGCAATCTTTACAAGCGCACCTTCCATACCAACTGTCGTCGTCGCATCTTCAGGAATGGTCAAACTATACTCGATAGTATTATCACCTTCAAAAGTACGAATGACTTTTCCTTCCAAGGTTTTTGATGATGTTTTCTTAATGACCGGTTCTTTCGTAACTGGCTTATAGTCCATATACATGTACGCACCACCAACGACAAGCACCAAGCCAAACACAGCTACTAGAATTGCTTTATAGGTTTTAATCTGTTCCATGGGAGGAAGTATACGTCGCAAGCGACAAACCTGCAAAGACACAGAACAAATGTTCTGTAAAGCAGTTTCCAACGCTCACGTAAAAAGGTACTCTTATACAAGAAGCTCTTGGAAAGGAAACTCTTCGTGGAAACACACAACTCAGACAACCTCCCCCTCTTGATAAATAGCACCCTTCCCAAAGGCGGCCTCGCAGCACTACATTCTGACAGCGACGATCCGCTTGGAAATTACGGCGATAACGCTGAGGCCATCTTCCTTCAAAACAACATCACCACGTTTAACGGACTTGTAGGACTGGTCTTGATGATGACACGTTTTGGTGACAAGGCCGTCACTCTCTGGCTATTTGCTGAAGGATGGAGACGTGGCATAGTCACCAAAGAACAGCTGGCGCAGTTGTACTTATCACAGGACCTCTATGTTCGCATTGGCCCACATCCAATCCTCAAACTTGATGACATGTGGCAAATCCCTGTCCGTGCCCAACACCGAAGCACCGGAAAGGAGCACACACTCGCGATAGGATTTACACAGGAAGAAATCATCGGCCTTGCAAACCAAGTGCTCGATATCCACCCAAGCGATGTTGGAATCTTCTTCGGTCAGTGGTTCTACAACTCAAACAAACCTCTTCCCTTCAGCAAGGAATTTCTGTTGAACTACTACGATCACAGAGGCTACAGCGCATACAAGCCTAGCGGAAAACTTGGAGCACTCATCGCGATAGCGCTCTTCAACACGTACCCAGGCGAGGTCAGTGAAGATGATGTACTCAACCAGGCAAGAAGTCTCGCGTATATCGAGCCAGAGAGTCACGGCATCTTTCGCTACATAAGTCTTGCGTTTGCTGTGGCTGGAGACGACGAAAGGAAACGAAAGAGGGTTATTGATGGGTGGGTGGACATCATTTCCACTCTCATTCATCAAAGCAACTCCTCTCTTCGAGTGGAACTCGCGGTGGAAATGTTCGTGCACGACAAGAGTCTTCCACAAAAAGAAAAGGTGGTAGGCTTGCAAAAGATCACTGATTCGCTTCGCGCGAAAGCTAGTGGATATCTGACTCTCGCAAGAAAGGTCCGGAAAGTGCTGCCTGCCAAGAAAAAGAGAATATAGGATCTGGTTCGAGGAATAAGCCGCTTTACTCAAGCGGCTTTATTGTTCCTCCTTAGTACTATTCTTGCTTTTCAAAACCTCCAACTCGTCACGCAAAATTGCTGCCGTTTCAAAATCCAAAATCTTCACAGCTTCCTTCATCGCTTTTTCTTTAAGCTTAATGAGTTTATCTGGGTTTTTCTTGAACAACTTTTCATCAATAGACAGTTCAGCGTTCACCGCTTTGGCATGCTCACTCTGTAACTCTTCAGTGATATCTTTAATATTTTTCACAATCGTCATCGGTGTGATGTTGTGCTTGATGTTGTACTCCTCTTGTATCTTTCGGCGACGGTTCGTTTCGTTGATCGCACGTTCAAGTGAGCCAGTCATCACGTCGGCATACAAAATGACACGACCATTCACGTTTCGAGCTGCGCGACCAATCGTTTGAATGAGTGATGTTTCAGAACGAAGAAAACCTTCCTTATCCGCATCCAAAATACCAATCAGTGTCACTTCAGGAAGGTCCAACCCCTCACGAAGCAAGTTCACACCAACCAAACAATCGAAATCACCCTTTCTGAAACGTGTAAGGATTTGAATACGTTCGATTGTCTTGATGTCGCTGTGAAGATATTCGGCTTTTACTTTTTGCTCTTTGAGATATTCAGAAAGATTTTCTGCCATCTTTTTGGTGAGTGTTGTTGCGATGACACGCCCATCCTTTTTGATAGCTGACACAGCCTCTTTAATGAAATGATGTACCTGTCCCTCGTACCCACCCTTTTCTTGTACAGGTTTGATTTCAAGTACAGGATCAAGGAGTCCCGTTGGGCGAATGATCTGTTCTACGATTTGCGAAGATTCTTTTCGTTCGTACTCCCCTGGTGTTGCTGAAACATACACCACCTGATTGACGCGTGTTTCAAACTCCTCGTACCGTAGCGGACGATTATCTTTCGCAGAGGGTAGACGAAATCCATACTCCACAAGTGTCTGCTTGCGAGATTGGTCTCCTGCATACATGCCGTGAAGTTGTGGTAAGGTGACGTGCGACTCATCAATAATAGTGAGAAAGTCAGGCTTTCCGTCTTTGTCATGGGGGAAGTATTCAAGCAGTGTGTCTGGTGCTTCACCTGGGCGTTTACCAGAAAGATGACGAGAATAATTTTCTATACCCTGACAAAAACCAACTTCTTTGATCATCGCCACATCGTACCTGGTTCGACGTTTGAGTCGCTCCGCCTCCAGAATCTTTCCGCTTGCATCAAGTTCCGCGAGACGCTCACCGAGTTCTTGTTGTATGGTTTCTACGGCACGTTCGCGCGTAGGGACGTCAGAAATAAAGTGTTTTGCAGGAAAGATGTAGTAGTCATCAACCACCGAAAGTACTTTCATGTTCACCGGATCCACAGTTTGAAGATGAGAAACTTTTCCCCCTGCGATTTCGATCTGAAGCATGATTGTTTCTGAAATCGGCATGATATCGATACGGTTCCCAAGTGCACGAAATGTTCCAGGAGAGAGATCAGCGTTGGTGCGTTCATAGTAAATGCCCACAAACTTTTGCATCAACTCTACTTTGTTTCCACTATCTCCAACTGAAATACGCATATTTTCCCGTTCGTAATCCTTAGGAGAACCAAGACCGTAGATACACGACACCGATGCGACGATGATCGTGTCTTTGCGAGTGAGGAGCGCCTGTGTGGAAGCATGGCGAAGACGGTCGATCTCTTCATTGATCTGAGCATCTTTTTCAATGTACGTATCTGTCACCGGCATGTACGCTTCTGGTTGATAGTAGTCATAGTACGAAACGAAATAATGCACCGCAGCATCTGGGAAAAATGTACGAAACTCCTGGGCAAGTTGGGCTGCAAGCGTCTTGTTGTGTGCAATCACAAGCGTTGGCTTTTGTACCTGGTGTATGACATTTGCCAT
Organism: Candidatus Parcubacteria bacterium; assembly: GCA_039798825.1. GTDB lineage: Bacteria > Patescibacteriota > Minisyncoccia > Phycocordibacterales > UBA5272 > UBA11704. The sequence continues at coordinate 6,710 of JBDKFI010000004.1, forward strand.
GGTGAATGTCTTTCCAGTTCCTGTTGCACCTAACAGTGTTTGGGTTCGCATCCCTTTCTCCAGACCGTCTACAAGCGCGGCAATTGCCTTGGGTTGATCCCCTGCTGGTGTGAACCCTTTAATCTTAAATGTTCCTTCGAGCTTTCTTGACATGACTAAAAGGTCATTATAGCATAAAGTCGAGAGCACAATCTCCAACCCCTACAAGGAGCACGACATGGAAGACGACAAGTCTGACCGGTTCTTTTCGGTGTTCGATACCCACGAGTGGTTCTGCGGGCTGTACAAATCCTGGCAAATCGTTGCAATTTGCTTCATCTTCGGACTACTCCTCCACATCTGGACCAGATGAGAAACACAATGAAGCACAACATCTGCGAAAAGCTGAATGCTTGGCACCTGATCATGATGATTGGTTGCGCCATGACGCTCATCTTCATCGGCCTTGGCTTCAACTGAAAGATTGCGCACCCACACAGTGCGCGATTTATTTTTTATAATATCGTTTGATAAAACTTTCCTTAAACTCCACAAACCTCCCTTCGATAAGTGCCTGCCGAGCGTCGTCTACAAGTGTGGTTAAAAACTTCAAATTGTGAATTGATGCAAGCGTACCGGCCAGCATTTCGTCCGCACGAAACAGGTGTGATACATAGCTTTTCGTATAGTGATGTGTGTACCATGAAGGATCTTCCGAAAGTGGCGAGAGATCATCTTTATATGTTGCATTGGTGATGTTGATACGACCATCTAGCGTGTAGATTGATCCGTTTCTCCCGATGCGTGTTGGTGCCACGCAGTCAAAGGTATCGATACCATATTCAATCGCAAGCAACATATCAAGTGGTTCACCGATACCAAGCAAGTGTCGAGGCTTGCTCTCTGGCAACTCTTCACACACCCAGCGAACCGCTGTCGCCATGTCATCTTTTGTAAAACTTCCCCCAATTCCGTATCCATCAAAATCCATTGCGCCCAATGTCCGCGCAGATTCACGCCGAAGATCTTCATATGCACCACCTTGTACAACACCAAAGAGCGCTTGCATTTCCCCTGTTGCAGAAGAAACTCCGAGGCGCTTATGCTCATCCAAACTACGCTTCGCCCAGCGATGAGTTCTTTCCATCGCTTCTTTTTGATAGGCAATCGGCGCAAGTGGACTGGTGCACTCATCAAATGCAAAGAAAATATCGGCGCCCAAGTTGTGCTGTATCTGCATACTGCGCTCTGGAGTAAATCGATGCTCGCTGCCGTCAATCACTGACTTAAACGTGACACCATCTTCGTCGATATGTGCCAACTTTTCATGGACACTTTCGCGCGCCAGTTGTTCTTCGTCTCGCTTGCTTAATGCAGCTTCCGCATCAGAAATCTCTTGAGACGTTGCTATCTTTGAAACGCCATGCCCGAGTGCTTGGCCAAGTGAAAACACCTGAAACCCACCTGAATCAGTAAACGAAGGCAAAGGACACATATCGTTACCGGCATTCTCTGTTGTCTCCTGTCTATTGTCTCTAGTCTCGCCTCTTTGCATCCATCCCATCATCTTTGGAAATCCACCATGCTTGGCAACAATCTCATCGCCTGGCTCCAAGTAAAGATGATAGGTATTTGCAAGCACTGCCTGAGCGCCAACGTAGTCCCTCACCTGTTCTACGGTGAGTGCTTTTACGGTTGCCTTTGTCCCAACAGTGACAAATGCTGGTGTATGGATATCGCCATGGGGTGTATGAATGATACCCGCACGCGCCAAAGGCGCTTCGGAAGATTTGTTGGTTATCTCAAACGAAAATGACATCCATCCATGCTAGCATGAATACTTTTCAATTTCTAATGTTCACTTTTTACGTACAACAACACAAAGTATGTATGAAATGCACGTAGTGGTGCGTATGTTACCCAACAGTCTGTGCAATTACTTCCACCAACTCTTTGTCAAACATGTTTGGGAGAATTTCATCACGTGTAGGATGCTTCACATGGGACGCAAGTGCAAGCGCAGCACGAGTAAACATGCCGATTTCAAACTGCTTGATATTTTTTTCAAGTACACCTTTAAATAGTCCAGGAAAAATGAGTGAGTTGTTCAACTGATTTGGGAAATCGCTTCTCCCTGTTGCGATCACCGCAACACCAGCTTCCTTTGCAAGGTCTGGCATGATCTCAGGCGTTGGATTTGCAAGCGCAAACACAATCGGATCTTTCTTCATCGTAAGCACCATGTCTTTTGTGAGAACTCCTGCCTTGGACACGCCGATAAACACATCAGTATCAACAAGTGCATCGACAAGTGCACCTTCGTGGCCACCAAGCAGTGAACCTGCGAGTAGTTCCTTTTTCTCAGACGTGAGATCACTTCGCGATGCATGGATGATTCCTTTACTGTCGCAGAAAAGAATATTCTTGAAACCACATGAAAGGAGGAGACGCGATGTCGCAACACCGGCTGACCCAACACCGTTTACAACAATCTTCACATCTGTATCTACAGCATCTTCTCTGGTCTCTGGTCCACTTCCTCCAGTCTGCTTGATGCGTCCCGTTACTTTGAGCGCGTTGATGAGTCCTCCGAGCACTACTGTTGCTGTCCCCCATTGATCATCGTGCATCACCGGGATGGATAATTCTTTTCGTAGTCGCTCTTCAATTTCGAAACAACGTGGCGCTGCGATATCTTCTAAGTTCACCGCACCAAATACCGGAGCAAGCTGCTTCACCGCTTTAATAATCTCTTCTGTGTCTTGCGTGTCTAAACAAATAGGAAACGCATCCACACCTGCGAATGATTTTAAAATAGCGGCTTTTCCTTCCATAACAGGAATGGCAGCGAGTGCACCTAAATTACCGAGACCAAGTATCGCTGATCCATCAGAGATGATGGCGACCGTGTTTCGCTTCAGTGTGTACTCCCGCGCAAGGGATGGATCGCGAGCTATTTCACGAGAAATTTCTGCCACCCCTGGCGTATATGCACGGGATAGATCTTCTCTCGTTGCAAGCGGGACTTTTACGGACAAACCAATTTTGCCATGATGTTCTTTGTGTAATGCAATCGATTCTGCGTTGTAATCGTGTGTCATAGTGAGTCTTTTCAGTATATACTATTCACCATATCTCTATGAAAGGAACAATAAAAAAATACCTCGCGAGCATTGTCTATGGCGGATCAGATGGTGCAGTTTCCTACTTTACCCTTATGGCAGGAGCGTATGGTGCCGGATTATCTATTAAAATGCTCATCGCAATAGGCGTATCAAACGTGGTGGCGGATGCCTTTTCTATGGCAACAGCGGACTATCTCTCCGAAGACTCAAGGAAAAATATGACAGAAAAAGAAGAGGTAACAAGCGCGGTTGTGACGTTTATCGCATTTGCGCTCATCGGATGCTTCCCACTTGCACCATCTGTCTACGCATACTACACACTACCGCCAGATTCTACGCTTCCACTTTCAATGTTTATCCTCTCGACAATACTCACACTGATCGGCTTTACCTACATCGGTTACTTGCGAGGAAAAATACTTGGCAGAAACATCTATAGGACGGTCATTCAATCTATCATCATCTGCTCAATATCCGCAGTGATCGCATACTACTTAGGAGAATACATAGCGGCACTCATTAGCTAGGTTCTTTCTACGTTACTTCATGTAAAGCTCCATTTTTGCGCGCACAACTTTTTTCATTTCTTCTTGACCCTCTTTCCCAAACTTATATGGAGCGACTTCTTGTGGGTGCTCATCCAGGTACGCCATCTCACCATCACGAAATGCTTTTCTGATTTCTGTATTGATATGTACAATTGCGATACCTGCGTCAATTGCTGCACGTAGGTCTTCGTCGGTATTTCCACTTGCTCCATGAAGCACAAGGGGCTGGTCTATTGCATGAGATATCTCCTTCAAACGGTCGATACGAAGTTTCGGCTCTTCTGCGTCCACAAGCATGCCGTGCACGTTTCCAATTGCAGGAGCAAACATATCTACACCTGTGCGAATAACAAAATCCTTCGCCTGCTCGACGGTTGTGAGATTTGCATCGCTTACTCCTTCTGGAAGGGATGCATTGAGCGATGACGATTGACCAATGTATCCAAGCTCTGCTTCGACAAGTACACGCTTTCCTGTCTTTTCTTCGTACAAACGAACAGCGTCCACACAAGCACGCACAAGTGCAACATTTTCTTCATACGGAAGCTTCGCACCATCGACAATCACACTGTCGTACCCAGCTTCAACTGCCTCCATCACTTTTGCGAGCGTATACGTATGGTCAGCGTTAAGAAAAATAGGAACAGTATACTCTTGGTTAAGTTCATCTATCACCTTCCTCACCATCTGCACACCGATGTACTCTCGTTCACCTTCTGAGACACCGATGATCACAGGCTGATTGAGTTCTTGCGCAACTTCACATATCGCACGCGCTTGATCGAGGTTGGAAATATTAAAGTGAGCGAGCGCTTTGCCTTTCGATTTGTACGCAAGAATGGTATCGAGATAGTGATCTGACTGAGGTTGTACTTGCATCATATCAACACAGTATAACCCAAGCTCCGTGATACCATAAATGCATGGAAAAACCCTACGACATCATAGCAATTGGCGATACCGTCATGGATGTCTTCATAAAACTCTCTGTCGGACACATACAAGAAACAGCACAGGGCCCCGAACTGTGCTTGCCCTACGCAACCAAAACTCCGTACGAATCTGCGACACAAGTTCCGGGCGTTGGTAACAGCGCAAACGCAGCAGTTGCAGCTTCACGACTTGGGCTTTCGTCTGCACTCATCACGTACGTAGGAAAAGATGAACATGGCGACCAATGTCTACAACACCTCACAGAGGAAGGTGTGAATCCTGTATTTATCGTGCAAGAAGAAGGTACGCCGACGAACTACCACTACGTCTTGTGGCATGGAAACGACCGCACCATTCTCATCAAGCATTCTGACTTCGCAGAAAAACTTCCAGACATTGCTCATACCCCTTCTTGGATATACCTTTCTTCTCTTGGAGCAACTACCGAAAAATACCACGCTGAGATAACGGAGTACCTAAAACAGCACCCCGAAGTAAAGCTCGCGTTTCAGCCAGGAACATTTCAGCTCAAGATTCACGATCAACTCCTCGAACTGTATCAACACACGCAAGTCTTCTGCGTCAACAAAGAAGAAGCTCAAGAAATACTACAAACAGACGAGCATGACATGAAAACACTTCTTTCCAAGATTCACGACCTTGGACCAAGGATAGTCATCATCACGGATGGTCCAGCTGGTGCATACATGCGATACGAAAACACCTACTTTACTATGCCTGTCTACCCAGACATAGCACCCCCACTTGAACGCACAGGTGCAGGAGACGCATTCTTTTCTACGTTTATCGCATATCTTGCAAAAGGGTATGATCCGGCATACGCAATCACGCGCGCACCGATAAATTCCATGAATGTCGTACAGCACATTGGGGCACAGGAGGGACTGTTGTCTGAACAAGCAATAGAAGACTATTTAAACAAGGCACCGAAAGACTACATACTCAAGATACTCGAGTAGCTATCTAATTGCGTTTTTCACTTTCTCTACAATATGTTTTGATGTGAGACCGTACTCTTCGTACAATTCTTGTGGTTTGCCAGACTGTCCAAATCTATCTTCTACACCAACGCGCGCAACACGAATCGGATGATGTTCAGCTAAAAATTCAGCAATAGCGCTTCCAAGTCCACCTGATGCTTGTGCCTCTTCTACGGTTACAATTGCCTTCATTTCTTTCACAAAGCGGAGAAGGAACGCACCATCAAGCGGTTTCACTTGTGGCATGTTCACTACCGTCACCCCTATCCCCTCCTTTTCCAGTTCTCGAGCTGCTTTGAGTGCTTCATAGAGAATTGGTCCGCATCCAATGATACCGACAGAGTGTGCAAATGTCCCTCCGTATGCATGCTTTGGAAGCGACATGATGTACGCTTTACCATTTCCCCACACGTATGAATCTGGAAGCATAAGCGGTGTCTTTTCTCGAGTGAGACGAAGGTAAGCAGGGCCGTGAGTAGTCGCAATATGTTGAGTGATCACTCGAGCTTCAGTTGCATCACACGGCACATACACTTCCATGTTTGGCAGTGCGCGCATAAGTGCAATGTCTTCGAGCGCTTGATGTGTCGCACCATCTGGTCCGACTGATACACCGGCGTGAGCTCCAACGATTTTCACATTCCTGTTGTTGTAACAGATGGTCGTGCGTATCTGTTCCCAATTGCGGCCTGGGGAAAACATTGCGTACGATGACATAAATGGTACATACCCCATTGCAGCCATGCCACTTGCCACACCAGACATCGCCTGTTCGGTGATACCAACCTCAAAGAAACGATTTGGATACTTATCGCGGAATGCTTCCATTCTCACACTCTCTGTGAGGTCGGCACACAGCGCAACGACTTTTGTGTGTTCGTCTCCGGCAGCAACAAGACCATCACCGAAACCATCTCGTGTTGGTCGCTCTTCTTCTTTTACTGTAAAAAGTGTTTCTCGTAACATGGTGATTTAATCTTCTCCATACCTAATTTTACCTCGAAGTGATCTGAGCTCTTTAAGAGCTTTCTTTGACTCCTCATCGCTTGGCGCCTTGCCATGCCACCTATAGTCCCCCTCAAACGCAGTCACACCTTTGCCTGGTATCGTGTGGGCGATGATCACGGTTGGTTTGTCTAGACTGTTTTTCGCAGCACCTATCGCACGGACGATATCACGAAAATCGTGACCATTAATTTCTATCACATGAAAATTAAAAGCTTCAAATTTGCTAGTGAGAGATTCAAGCGGCAACACGTCTTCCGTATACCCATCAATTTGTATCGTATTTCTATCGATGATTGGTATGACTTTGGTGAGACGATACTTATTAAGAAGTAGAAATGATTCCCAGTTTTGTCCCTCATCTAGTTCACCATCTCCCATCAAACAGTAGAAGAACCGATCCGGCTTATGCCCTTCTGCTTTATCCATAAGCGCCATACCAATGGCCTGAGAAAGCCCACATCCAAGCGGGCCGGAGGTTGTTTCAATCCCTGGGAGAGATTCTCGATGTGGATGCCCTTGGAGACGAGAACCAAACCGTCGCAGCGTTTTTAATTCTGATACTGAAAAATATCCAGCGTGAGCCATGGTGGCATAGAGCACTGGTACGATATGTCCATTAGACAAAATGACCCTATCTCGCTGTACCCATTCCGGGTGTCGAGGGTTATGGTTAAGCACACGGAAATAAAGCGCAGTGAATACATCTGCCATGCCAAGCGGCCCTGCGGTGTGCCCAGATCCAGCCTCTGTGAGCATCTTTACGATACTCTCCCGTATATCTTCCGCTCGCAGCTCGAGTGCCTTTACTTCAACATCAGTAAGGGAATGCATGAATACAGTATATAGCCGTTAGCCATTAGCTGTTAGTTGATAACACCACCAGATAAACAGATGGCGATCTGACTAACACGTAGCATCAAGCGTGATTGACTCGAGGTGTTTGATCGCTGCACCTGGATCTTCGCCGCCGAAAATATAGGAACCAACAACTGCCGTTTCCGCACCTGCATCAAAAATCTTTTTTGCGGTTTCCGGTGTCATACCGCCGTCCACCTGAATTGCGACATCACCAAACTGCTGCTTGAGCGCTCGAATACGATCAACTGCTTCTTCCTCGAAGAGTTGTCCCTGCTCCCCAACGTTTCGTATACCCATGACTTGGATAAACACAGGACTATACAATTCACGTGCCTTGCGCACCATATCAGCATGAAAGTCCACCGACTTATCGTGTGATACAGCGATACCAAGCGGAATTGCATACGGTGACACAAGTGTTATGAGTTCTTGCATGTCCTCATCAGAAAAAAGATCCACATGCATGACGATACAACTTGCACCGAGTGAAAGTGCGTTGGCAGTCGGCGTACGCCAGTCAGTAACCATAACATCAAATTCATATGAAAAGGACGTCGAGAGTGATTCTGTACCATCTGGAAGCCATGTACGCTCTCTGCCGAACACACCATCACACAGGTCGATCTGTACACGAGTGACGATTCCTTCTACACGAGAAAGCTTTTCTTGTATCTCCTCAAACGAGTGTGGGAGAATTGCGGGAGTGATTTGCATAAAATAGATAGGTGTTAGCCGTTAGGAAGTTAGGCGATTCAATACGCTACTTCATAATTTCTTCGATTTGGATAATGCGATCTGCATGACGCTCTGCATGAGAAAATGGTATAGCGAGAAACAAGTCTACCGCTTGCTTTGCTTCATTTGCAGTCACAAAACGAGCACCGAGAGATATCACATTAGTATCGTTGTGCTCGCGAGAGACTTTGATCACATCAAGTGGTCCACCTGCGTACACAACCGCACGCACGTGCGCAAAACGATTAGCCACAATTGCCTCCCCTACACCTGAACCACCAAAGATAACAGCAACTGAGGGTTCGTGTTCTGCATCAAACTGTACCTTCTCTGCGGCGCGAGCTATGTATTCTGGATAATCATCTCCAGGTTCCAATGTGAGCGCTCCACAATCGTACACTTCGTGTTCTCCACGCTCTTCCAAATAGGACTTAATAGATTCTTTCAATTCAAAACCGGCGTGATCAGTAGCTAAATAGATAGTCATAGCAACAGTATACAGTGAGCAGTAAACAGTGACCAGTGAATCCAAATTCGCTATTTAATACTCTTACCTACGCGAGAGACATGCTCGACAAGTGTGTGTGTATACCCCATTTCATTGTCATACCACGCAAGTACTTTCACAAGATTTCCTCCCACAACACGAGTCATTTTGAGATCTGCAATGGATGCAAACGGAAGTCCAATGATATCGCTTGATACGAGCTCCTCTTCTGTCGCCTGAAAGATGCCGTCCCACTTCTCACTGTCGGACGCATGCTTAAGAATGGTGTTTACCTCCTCTGTTGTTGTGGGACGCTTAGAAATAAACGTTATATCAGCAATCGATCCAGCTGGAGTTGGGACACGAATAGAGATGCCGTCAAAGAGTCCTTCAAGCGAGGTGAACGCTTTGGTGACAGCGATAGCAGCGCCTGTGGAAGACGGGACGATGTTTTGCGCCGCTGCTCGACCTTCACGAAAGTCCTTCTTGTTTGGACCGTCTACAATGGACTGCGATGCTGTGTATGAATGCACGGTGTTCAAAATAGCTTTTTCGATACCAATAGCCTCATCCAAAATCGCAATCACAGGAGATGACGCATTTGTCGTACACGATGCGTTTGAAGTCACATCACAAATGCCGAACTTTTCTTCGTTCACACCAAGCAAAATAGTTTCTCCATGCACCGATGCATCTTCTCCCGCTTTTGCTGGAGCCGAGATGACAACTTTCTTTGCTCCCCCTTGCAAGTGAGCTGCTGCTTTATCATACGTCGTAAATAATCCCGTTGACTCCACGACGACATCCACATCAAGTGTTCCCCACGGTATGAGGCTTGGATCTTTTTCTTGAAACACCCTCACTGTTGAAGAAAGTGGGCCCGATGTCACCAGATACTGTCCATCGTCATGCACTTCTGCGGTAACATCAAAGGGTGAAACTTTGTACACCGTGTCGTACTGAAGAAGATATGCGAGATTGTGAATATCTCCCAAGTCATTCACCGCAACCACTTCCATGTCATCACGAGCAGAAGCAACTTTAAAAAACGCGCGACCAATGCGCCCGAATCCATTAATACCAACGCGGAGTTTTCTTTCCATACAGACAGTTTATCGTCTATCGTCACCGGTTACTAGTTGATAAGGAATATATTACTTAATCGAGCTTGGCAGTATAAAAATATTTTTACGTTGTATAACGGCGTACTCATCACCAAAATCACTACTACGAGGTATATATAAACCGTCATGATGTTTGTTTAACATTTCAAAAAAAACTTTATTCTTAGCATCGGACCTAGAACGAGACCTCATGTGAAAGTCGTTGATGCTTGCAAGATCGTTAATCCTTAAATCACCATACCCAGTTTCCACAAATGGTTTTTCTAATTTGATAAATGCAGAAAATACTTTTATCTGTTCCTCGTTGTCTTCCAAAAACTTTTTTCTGTCAGCGGCATCTTCTTCGAAATCAAAATAATCCCCTTCTGTACGATCTCTATAATCTGTTCTATACCACTCAACAGCTCGATCTCTGTACGAGGTAAAGAAAATGCCGATATTTGAGTCGCTCCATTCCTCAGAGTTTGACGAAAGAGACACACCATTCGCTACATCAAAATATTTTTTTAAACTTGCTTTATACACCACCTTCGGTTCACCGTTTTCCCATGTAACCACACTTCTACCAAACCATTTTTTAAACGATTGTGTTTGCGCAATTTTCCAATATAGTTCGTTTTGTAAATGAGACAATGAACCATCGGGTGCAAGAAATTGACCTTTTTCATTTCTATCAATTCCCTCATGAATTAAAACCCAATCAGCTTCTTCTAAGATTTTCTGGAAAGGATCCTCTTCTTGTGTAGGCTCTACTTGACCTATAAAATTCCGCATCTTGTCTGGACCGTTCATATACAAAGTATACACGACTTGGTGGGCCCACGAGGAAGTTCGGTCACAAGGTCTAGTTTCTCGATTACTCAAAACAGAAGACCTCGCGACCCCTATTCGATTCCCCACGAAAGTGAAGAAGTTCACTTTCTGTGTTCCCTGGAAAACAAAAAACCTGGGAAGTCCAGGTTTTTTGTTTTCTGCGGAGCGTCTCGTGTTAGAACCGTGGTTGGTTAAGACCTGTAAGGACAGTTTACTACATTTTCAAAAACTTAGTTCGACCCATCTCGTGCACTAGCAAAAAGTGACAAAAGTGACACAGGTTGGACTATATAGTTACAGTCAACTGTAACTATAAAATACTCATATTTCGCTATATGTTTCAATGAAATCTATCATGCTACAATAAGATTATGGATATAAATCTTAAAGAATTTCTAGATAACCTAGATAGATCAAGGAAGTTGTATGAATCTATGTTTCCTAAGGAAGAGTTAGAGAGGCATGAAAAGATGAAGAAAGAAGCACTCAGGTCTATGGAACCTGTTTTAAATATGATTAAAGATGCTAATTTTCAATTTAAATTACAAAGAATGAACGTTGTTGCTAATCAAGTCAGAGATGCACTTGAAAGTGTAAAGGTTCTAGATATTCCCATGCTCCATGCTATGGAAAATCTATACAGTGCAGTCGACCAAACATCTCTTGTTATAGCAAAAGCATACTCAGTACCTGAAGAAAAAAGAGAAGAAATAATTACACTTCCCCTATATAGTGATACGAAGTTACAGATACGTAAAGGCACTACGTCATTTAAAGAAATTCTCCCACTCAAATTACCCTCTGATACCGGTTGGGGTGATGTACGAGTTACTTTTGTTGATAGACACAATGTATTCATAGAAATTTTAAAGCATAAAATAAAAATTACAGTTGATTATAACGATATGGGTATGTATGACGCTCGCACAAAAAATCCAAATGCTCAGTGGACTATTTTCTATAACTTTGCAGAATACGGTGGAGAGATTTCATGGACAACTCCTGTTGCAAGTGATTCCATTAAAAAGAATAAGCAACTTCTTTCAAAAGCTCTCAAGCTCTATTTTAATATCGAGGGCGATCCATTCATGGTATATCAAAAAGAGAAAGCATATAAATTAAAGATGACTGTCATACCAAATGAAAAATCTTCTAAAAATGAAATCTCAGACATAGATGACTACTTTAGTGAAAATGCTCCAAACATGTATGAACCTAATAAAGTGAAAAGATATGAAGATTAATCTCCAGTAATACTGGAGATTTTTAGTATTCGGTGAACGTTCGCCATTAATTAGTATAGGAGGACATTAATTTAACACATCCTCCCGTAAGCACACTATGTCTAACAGCAAAGATACAACGTTCAAGGAAGTTATAAGAACAACTCCGATTCGCTCCGATTATTCAGTAATAATCTCAGATATTCACAAGTTCCCTGAATTCGTGAAATTCGCTGAATGGTTATCTACTCCAAAGCAAATTCGCAAGATTAAAAATCAGAAAGAATTTGCTGTGATGATCGGAGTTTGCGAAGACACTCTAACCGACTGGAAACGCCACCCACAATTTTGGCCATTAGTTCAACAACACATGGTTCAGTGGATGAAAGAAGTAGTTCCAGATGTTATCTATGGTCTTTACAGAAATGCTAGTAGTGAAGGTAAAGCAAAAGACGTAGAGATGTTTTTACGACTAAGTAGTATTGAAATTAACAAATAACTTGCAACATTATGAAGACAACACAAAAATTAGTTTGGCACACAGTAGAGAAGAAGGTTAATGACCTCATTCCACAAGATATCAATCCTAGAGTAATCACTGACAAGCAGATGTCAGATCTCAAGAAGTCACTTAACAAGTACAACCTTGTTGAAATTCCTGCAATCGACCTCAATGGGAAAATCCTTGCGGGTCATCAACGTATCAAAGCATTACAGCTTCTTGGTCGAGGTGAAGAAATGATTGATGTAAGACTTCCAAATCGTGAACTAACAGAAGATGAAGCAAAGGAGTATCTCATAGCAAGTAACGCTCTCGGCGGTGATTGGGACTTCTCTGCTTTGAAATCATTTGATCTTGACCTCTTGCTTGATATCGGTTTTGATGAGATCGAACTTTCCAAGTTTTGGGACAAAGATCTGGAGCTTAAAGACGATCCCATTGATATAGAAAAGGAGATTAAGAAAGCACAGGATACAGATATCAAGGCAGGAGATATGTTCCAACTTGGAAGACATCGATTGCTATGCGGTAGTTCTCTTGAATTAAGTAACGTGCAAAAACTTATGGGTGATATTAGAGCAGATATGGTTAACGATGATGTTCCATTTAATATCGGCTTAAGTTATGACAAAGGCGTTGGTAACAAGCAAAATTATGGTGGTACTATCAACGACAGTAAGACAGGCGATGAATACAAAATCTTCATTAAGACGATTATGCAAAATGCACTGTCGGTCGTTAAGAAAGATGCACATATTATGTTTTGGGGAGATGAACGATACGTGTGGCTTTTGCAGACGCTCTATAAAGAGCTTGGTGTAGATTCAAAACGCTTACTTGTTTGGATTAAGAACAATTCCTCACCAACCCCGACAGTCGCTTTTAACAAGGTAACGGAGTTTTGTGCATATGGAACAGTCGGATCTCCGTATCTTTCTAAAGAAGTAAACGATCTTAACGAAATCCAGAATCATGACATGACAACTGGCAACAACTTATTTGAAGAGATAATGGATCAACTTAACATTTGGATGGTCAAAAGATTACCAAGTAATCAATATTCCCACCCTACGGAAAAAAGTCCACTACTTCACCATAAAGCCCTTCGTAGATGTACAAAGGTGGGTGATGTCATTCTTGATCTTACAGCAGGTTCAGGAAGTATTCTAATCGCCTGTGAGCAGTTAAAGAGAACTGCGTATATTTGCGAACTTGAGCCAGTATTTTGCCAAGTTATCTTAAACAGATACAAGAAATTTACTGGCCTTAATCCTATCAAACTCAATGAAGAAAAATAAGTTACAAGATCAGTTTTTCGTTGAGCTTGAGAAAGTACCTATCGTGCAAGTGGCATGTGAGAAATGTGGCATATCACGCAACTCTGTATATCGTTGGAGAAAGGAAGACAAAGCATTCTGCAAGAAAATGGATGAGTCACTGGTAAATGGTGTAGCACTTGTAAATGACATGAGTGAATCACAACTCCTTACTCTTATTAAGGAGAAGAACTACTCAGCAATTTCCTTTTGGCTTCGACACAGAAACGATAACTACAAGGACAAAATTGAAGTTACCACAAGAGAAGAAAGCGAAGCTCTTTCACCATCTCAAGCAAAGATAGTGCGAAACGCACTTAAACTTGCTTCCATTACAAAATCGAACTCTATTAACAAAATTAACTCTAAACAACATGACTAAAATAATTGAAACAACACTCGTTAACAAAATGATGAAGGACAAGCTTGTAAGAACGTCTATCACTAAAGATAGCTTCCTTTATTTCTTTCACTTCTACTATGCTCACTATGTGAAATATGACACAGCAGATTTCCAAAAGGAGATTATCCACTATCTTGAGAAAAGTCACAAGGAAGACCTCTATATTGTTGCTTTCCGTGGTTCAGGTAAATCAACTATGGTTACTACCGCATATCCACTATGGGCAATACTTGGTAAACAGCAAAAGAAATTTTGTGTCATATTGTGCCAAACACAAGCTCAAGCAAAGCAACATATGATGAATATTAAGCGTGAACTCGAGGATAATGAATTACTACGCAGAGATCTTGGGCCATTCAAAGAAGAGAGTGATGAATGGGGTGCAAAGTCACTTGTGTTTAACAAACATGGTGCTCGTATCTCTGTTGCTTCAACAGATCAAAGTATTCGTGGACTACGTCATCATGAACACAGACCAGATCTATTTATCTGTGACGACGTGGAAGATGTACAATCGACCAAAACAAGAGAATCTCGTGCAAAGACATATGCGTGGCTTCATAGTGAAGTAATACCAGCTGGTGATAAAGATACTCGATTAATTGTCGTAGGTAATCTGCTTCACGAGGATTCTATGCTTATGCGAATTAAGAACGACATAGATCTAAACAAAGCACGAGGAGTATTTAAAGAATACCCACTCATTGATGAAAATGATATATGTTTATGGCCTGGGAAATACCCAACTAAAGAATCACTTGAAGAAGAACGACTCAAGATTGCAAATGAAATAGCTTGGCAACGAGAATACTTACTTCGTATCATACCTAGTGATGAACAAGTTATTCATAGAGAATGGATACATTATTATGATGAAGTTCCTGTAAACAAGAAAGACATAGACGGGTGGATAATGAGTAAGTCCATTCGTATTGGTGTTGACCTTGCTATATCACAAACAGAAACAGCTGACTATACAGCTATGGTCGCAGGTAAAATTATTGGTGATGGTAGAACTTCAGAAATCTACATATTACCAAACATCATTAACAAGAAGCTTACTTTTCCAGAAACAGTAACTATGTGTAAAAACTTACACGATACATACAAAGAAAGTAAGAACCCAACTTTTGTTATTGAAGATGTTGCTTATCAAAAAGCTCTTCCTCAACAACTAAAAAATGAAGGAATTTTTGATGTAAAAACTTCACGACCAACAAGTGATAAAAGAAGTCGACTAGCTTTAACTTCACACCTCATTCAGACAGGAAGGATACTTTTTCCAAGACACGGCGCTGAACAACTTATTAATCAAATTGTTAACTTTGGAGTAGAAAAGCATGATGACCTAGCAGACGCTTTCTCAATTCTTATACTTAGTTGTATAGAAAACCCACAAGTTACTCCACGTATATACTTCATCTAATTCAAACAAGACCTGTATAGTTTTTACACTAAAAAACATAGCTCACAATGCTATGTTTTTTTGTTTTGCATAGACTTAGCAATACTAGTGTTTTCTGTCATTAATATATAATGGAAGCACAATCAAACGTTGGACTAATCGGCACTATGGCGGTTATTCCAACAACAAAAATCAAATACGTTTTATATAGTAGAAAGAGTACTGAATCAGAAGAAAGACAAATACTTTCTATTGATTCACAAATTAATGAAATGCTATCGTTAGCTGAAAAAGAGAGTTTGGAAATAGTCGACATTCGCAGAGAATCACATAGTGCTAAAGAGTCTGGTCAACGACCAGTATTCAAAGAAATTCTAGAAGATATTAGACGAGGTAGATACAATGGAATACTTACATGGGCACCAGATAGATTAAGTAGAAACGCAGGCGACCTAGGGTCGCTTGTTGACTTAATGGATCAAAAGAAATTAATCCATATACAAACTCATGGACAAACATTTAGCAACTCTCCTAATGAAAAGTTCTTGTTAATGATTTTATGTTCTCAAGCAAAACTTGAAAACGATAACAAAAGTATTAATGTTAAACGAGGTTTAAAGACAAGAGTAGAGATGGGTTTATGGCCATGTCCTGCTCCTACTGGTTATCAAAAAGAAAAAAGGACAGATCGTAAATGTGAAACATTAATAGATCCAGAACAAGCACCAACCATAAAGAAGATGTTTGAAAAAGTAGCATATGATCGTTGGAGTGGTAGAAAGATATATAACTGGTTAAAGTTTGATCTTAACTTTAGAACTTCATACGGTAAGAAACATCTTAGTTTAGGAAATATTTATAAAATACTAGATAATACATTCTATTATGGGGTATTTGAATATCCAAAAAACAGTAGTAATTGGTATACGGGGAAACATGAACCAATAGTAACTAAAGAACTGTTTGATCTAGTTCAAAAGCAAATCAAGAGTAATATCTTACGAGTAGAAAATAAGGAATTTGCTTTTACAAAACTTATGACCTGCGGGTTATGTGGTAGCGGTATATCTGCTGATGAAAAGTTTAAAAAGTTAAAAGATGGTGGAGCTAATAGACATGTATATTATGGTTGTACCAAAGCAAGAGATCAGAATTGTAAATGTGGTTATATTAATGAAGAAGATTTAATTGAACAACTGCAAAAACTAGTTGATCGTATTGATATAAATGAAATAGCGATGAAAGATAAGATTAAGGAGGAAGTAGAACGAATCAAAGGTTTTCAAAAAGCTATGTTTGATATTAAAGAAAAAATTGATGTAAAAGATGTAGAT
>JBDKFI010000005.1:0-21495 GCA_039798825.1 Candidatus Parcubacteria bacterium
AAACTCCAAGCGATCTTCGTACATGTCACCTACGGCAACAAGACACTGCGAGAAGACAAGGCTGTTTGGAAAAGTAGAGCAAGAAAACCGAGAGTGCGAGTTTTCGAAGGAAGCGTGGCTGGGAAAGTGGTTCGAGGAGAAGATCTGCAGAGTGCAGCTGCACGAGAGATCGGAGAAGAGCTTCAACTGAAAGTGGATCCTTCCAGGATAGTTTTTAACCGCCAAAGCTTACGAACAACAAACTCGTATAGCTTCCCGGGTCTCGTTGCTGTATTCGACGAAGCCTTTCTCTCCCTTGAACTCAGGGCGGACGAGTACAAGGAAAACGGGTACGTCGAGGAAACCGACGATAAGATCACGTATTTCGTTTGGGTATCGACATGACACCGCGCCACCCCTCCATGGGGTGGGTTTTTTATTCTCTTTCACTGGCTACTGAACATCTGCCACGGTATACTATTTTCTATGGCAAAATCCTCATCGCGCACAGCGCCTTTGATCGTCGGCAACTGGAAAACAACACCTGCAACATTGCAAGATGCTGTGAAGTTTATAAAATCACTCGACAAAAAATGTGCATCGTCCAAAGTAAAACTCACCAAGCGACCGTACTATCTCGCAGTTTCTGATATTTTCATCCCACATCTTGCAACAATCGCACAAGGATACATAGGATCACAAAATATTTCCGGTGACGAGCTTGGACAAGTAACGGGTGTGACCACTCCTTCACAACTCATCTCAGGGGGTGCCGCATTTACCCTTGTTGGGCACAGCGAAGTTCGAGCTCGTGGAGAAACGAAAGAAGACAGGGCTCGAAAAGTTGCACTTTCTCTTCAAGCAAAACTTACAACCGTACTATGTGTTGGGGAACATACTCGTGACAAGGAAGGGAAATACCTTGCACTCCTTGAAGAAGATGTGAGGCAGTCGCTTTCGCTTGTGGAGAAATCTCTCTTTGAGCATCTGGTGATTGCCTATGAACCTGTGTGGGCAATAGGCGGGAACACTCCTGCAACACCGCACGAAAGCTTCGAAGTAGTCATCGCACTCCGGCGAGCGCTTGCGTCTCTTGTTGGTATCGACTATGCAAAAAAAGTACACGTGCTCTATGGTGGCACAGTGACCGAAGATAATGCGAAGCAGTTTTTGGAAGAGGGTGGAGTGGATGGGCTTCTGATCGGTCGAGCATCACAAAGCGTAGACACGTTCTACAAGATTATCTCTGTGTGTGCGACACACCTATAACATGGAAAGCACTTCATGGAGAGAACATGTACTTGCGGACTATTCATCGCTTAAAGGAAAGCGAGTCATCGTGCGTGTTGATTGGAACATGCCAGTGACTGAAGGTGTCATCACAGATACAAGTAGGGCGGATGTCACATTTGACTTCATTAAAAAGCTTTCATTTGCAGGAGCGAGAATCGTCATCATGACTCACTTCGGAGAAGAAGGTGAAAGCATCGCACCGCTTCTTCCATATCTAAAACTTCATCTTCCGTTTGTTACCTACACACAGTCGCAGTCATTTGATCTACTTACACAAGAAACACTTGCATTGCAGGATGGTGAAGGGTTACTTCTTGAAAACGTACGTACGTGGAAAGGGGAGATCGAGAACCTGCCATCACTTGGAAGATCGTTTGCAGAGCTTGGCGACATCTACGTTAACAATGCTTTTTCGGTGTCACACCGCGAGCATGCAAGTGTGGTTGGTATACCCGAGAACATCCTTCCTTACTTCGGACCGCTCTTTGCGCGCGAACTTGAGCATTTGGAAAAAGCGCTCACCCCCACAAAACCCGCACTCTTTATTATCGGTGGTGCAAAAATCCGCACGAAGCTTTCGCTTATTCAAACATATCTAGATCAGGGCGTGAAAGTGTTTGTGGGCGGTGCAATGGTGCACGACATATGGAAAGCGAAAGGTGTAGAGATAGGGAACAGTCTTTGCGATGGCACGACCACTCTTCCAGAAACATTTCTCAATCATCCACTCCTTATCACACCGCTTGATGTGATACTCGAAAATGGAGAAACGGTGAAATACTACAACATTCCAGCAGACGGGAAAGTGGTTGATTGCGGCAAGGAAACCGTTACCTTAGTTGAAAGCATCATAGATGAATCTACGACGATCATCTGCAACGGACCACTTGGTCTCTACGAAAAAGGGTGGATGTATGGCAGTGAGCGCATCCTCACACACATTGCACACGCAGACGGAACGTCCTACATAGGAGGAGGGGACACAGTTGCAGTTGCTCATACACTTCATCTCTTGCAAGAGTTTGATTTCGTCTCCTTGGGAGGGGGCGCAATGCTTGCATTCCTTGCTTCTGGTACACTACCAGGAATACATGCTGTCACAGAATCCAAACAGGGCGGTTATAGGTAGTGTGGGGGAATCCGAAGAGATACGTAATCTTATCCTTCTTGCGAAGCAAGGTGACGCGCAGGCGTTTGGGGGTGTATACGAACAACTCTTTACCCCACTGTACAGATATGTGCATTCTCGGTGTAGAGATATAGAGCTTACTAACGATATTTGTCAGCAAACATTTCTCCGTTTCTTCCAGGCACTTCCTGGATACGAACCGGAGAAATCCCCGCTTGCGTATCTGTTTACTATCGCCAAGCATCTCCTCATCAATCATGGTGAGAAACATGCCTCGGTTCCCTTTGATGAAACACTCATTGAAACAACTGAGGATGAGACGATACACATTGTGGAAGATACACATGTGCGCCTTCTTGCAGAGTCTATCGATACCTTCATCGTATCCCTCACCAAAGATGAACAAGAGGTGATACGCATGCACTTCTATGGAGAGCTCTCACACAAAGAAATCGGTGAAGTGCTGAACAAAGAAGAAGCAACTGTACGCAAAATAAAAGAACGAGCACTCAAAAAGCTTCGCGTTCTAACACACCATCTCTATGAGTAACAGCAACCACTATACAACCGAAGAACGGGCACTTGCCATGTATAAGGAGACCGTGTCGCCGTCTAAAGATACACTTGTATATATTCTAAATCAAATACCAGAGATAAAAGAAACCAAACTACAAGACAGGCGCGCGATACGATCCCCCTATAGATGGCTCGCCTTTGCCCAGCTTGCATCGGTATTTCTCATTGCACTTGCTGTATACCCAACGCTTTCCACACCGGAAATAGCTCAAAACCCATTCTACGCAGTCGATCAGCAGGTGGACACCTTCGAACGCACCATAAACCAAGAGGATGAGCAGATGCTAAACGCGGAATATCCTTTATAAGAAGCGAGTCTTTACTATATACTACCTACAACACTATGAAGACAACAAAAACACTCATCGCCTCCCTCCTCTTTGTTTTCACATTTGGAATGGCTGGCGCTGCCCATGCACAATCTCGCAATGCTTCTACAACAATAGAAGTTTCTTCAACGGGAGAAGCTACTGAGGCTCAGGTTTTTACAGCCTGCTCACAGGCGTCCATTGAAACAAGAGACTCATCTATCGGCTCTGCTCGTACTGCGTACAACAACGCTATGGCGCTCGCACTCGACGCTCGTAAAGAAGCTGAGAAAAAGGCAGTGGCAATCACTGATACAGGAGAGAAGAAAGCTGCTATCAAACTAGCGGTGGACGACTACAAAAAAGCTGTAGCACAAGCACAAGACGCTCTCACGAAAGCGCGAAAAGAGGCGTGGTCATCATTTGAAGAAAACACGAAAGCCTGTCGAGATACATCGAAAGATAAACGTGCGACAAGCGCTACTGTTGCATCATCAACAGAAACCCTGCGTCCAGATGATGAAGAAAAAACATTCAAGGACGTTATCATCCACTCATTCCGCGCACTATTTAAGAAAGGCGAGTAGGGGGGGCAGAGCACAGACAACAGATCGCTTACAGAAAACGCAGGAACCGTACGGTTCCTGCGTTTTCTGTATTCTTTAGTTCTTTTTTATAGGTCAATCTCGAGCACGGTTGGTGCATGATCACTTCCAGTGAAGTCAGATAAGATGTCTGACTTTTTCACGTCTTGAAAAAGTGTTTCGTTGACGAAGAAGTAATCGATTCTCCATCCAACATTTCGCTCACGCGAATGCGTTTTTTGATCCCACCAACTGTACTTCACCGTTTCTGGGTGAAGTGCTCGAAACGTATCAATAAACCCTTCCTCTTGAACCCGATCCACCCACTCGCGTTCAACCGGGAGGAATCCGATAGAGTTCGCATTCTCTTTTGGTCGAGCAAGATCTATCTCATTGTGTGCAACATTCAAATCCCCACAAAAAATGACCTTGCCATACGTATCCTGTAGATGCTTCACGTGGCGCAAGAACTCATCATAGTAACGAAGCTTATAGTGAAAATGATCTTCATCTCGTTTACCATTTGGAAAATAACAAGTGACAAATGCAAAGTCCTTGAAATGAAGTGTGAGGCATCTCCCCTCAGTATCATATTCATCATTTCCAAGACCATACTCCACCTTCTCCGGCTCTACTTTTGTATACACCGCAACACCTGAGTAGCCTTTGCGTTCCTTTGCTGAATCAAAAAATGCTGTATATCCTTTTGGGGCAGTGAGCATTTCTCCGAGCTGGTCAGGTGTTGCTTTTGTTTCTTGTATACCGATGATGTCTGCATCAAGTGCAAGAAGATCGTCGAATCTTCCTTTCTTGTGCACCGCTCGTATGCCATTCACGTTCCAAGAGATCAGTTTCATGGGAATAGTTTATCGTTTATAGCTTGCCCCGTGAAGTCTTGACGAAATCGTGTCACACGTTGCCAGTAGCACACACAAATGAAAACGACGCTACTTCTTGTCTCGTTTAGAGTGAAACTTTTCGAATTGATCACGAAGGAACTTGTTGGTCACATTGGTATAAATCTGTGTTGTAGCAATCGATGCATGTCCAAGCATCATTTGCACAGTACGAAGGTCTGCTCCGTTATAAAGAAGGTCAGTAGCGAACGAGTGGCGTATGACGTGAGGTGTGCATTTCTTTGCGATACCTGCAATCGTTGCGTACTTCTCGACGGTGCGTTCCACAGAGCGTGGTGTAAGCCGAATGGATTCTTCCTTCTGCATGCGGGCGTGTGCACGAGGGGAGTGATCCACAAACATCGCTTCATCAATGTCTACTCGGTTCTGTACATACGCTTTCACCGCACTTGCTGCAGCACCAGAAATGAACACAACGCGTATCTTCCCTCCTTTTCCACGAACAGATACTTCTCCTGTTGTCAGATCTGTATCACGATCAAGTGAGCACAGTTCAGAAACGCGTAAACCTGTAGAGAAGAAGAGTTCGAGCATCGCCTTATCGCGAAGACCTGCAATGGTCGAAACATCTGGCGCACTAAGTAAATCGTGAAGTTCTTTTTCAGAAATCAAATCAAGTTCGCGTGCCTGCACTTTGGCAAGTTCGATGCGCTCTGGGTCGTAACCATCTAAACCCTGTCTACGAATGTATTTCAAAAAAGCACGAAGTGAAATGAGGTGATAGTTCTGTGTCTTCTTATCGAGCGTTTCTACTGCTTGACCTTTCTTTTGTGCTCGCGCCGGCATGCGGTTTAAAAACACGCGGTATTCACGCATAATCGACTCAGAAATACCAGTCGGTGTTTCGACTCCCTTCTCGGATACAAACTCCAAAAACCGCGTGAGGTAGTGGTCGTAATTACGGACCGTAAGGGCACTTCGTCCTTTTTCTATTTCTATATATTGAAGGAATTGGTCTTTGAGAGAGGGTAGGGATTGCATAAGCAGGTGGGCAGTGGAGAGTAGGCAGTTGATACGAATTCGTATATTCTGCTTACTGGTTACTAACTCTCAGTATATGCCAATGTCGCACAATATAAGAGAGAGGTATGGGGATAGAGTCAAAAAGGGGACCTACACCCTCCAAAACCCTTACATGTGAAGAAGAAAAAGCTCGGCCGTTCGCCAGAATGCGGCCTCTTGGAGCAGGCTTGCATTTATTGTAAATGTGTGATACAATATACATATAGTTAATCAATACAGCACTACTATGCTTTCGGCTCGAAAAAAGGCTACGGCCATCAAAAACGCTCAAGTCCACGATACGGACACTGGTTCAGCGGACGTTCAGATTTCACTTCTTACAAAGAAAATCACTGAACTCACGAATCACCTCAAGGTACACAAGAAGGATAATCACTCTCGTCGTGGCCTCATTCAGATGGTTGCTGACCGAAGAAGTCACCTTAAGTACCTCGAAGCAACAAATAAGAAGCGTTACAACACACTTCTTACTAAGCTCGGACTTAAGTAACAGTTTTTAGCGAAAAGCGTGTAGCGTATACAAACGATACACGCTTTTGCTTTAAGCAAACATTTTGTGTGTAGTATACTTAGCTATAGGTTTCTTATTTTTAATATTATTTATCCAGACGAATGTAGTTTTTTGTATTTTCTAATACCTAACGTCTACCGTCTAACAACTATCCATTATGGCAGTTATCAAACATGGCGACCAACGCGTCGCGGTATTTATCGATACACAAAACCTGTATCACAGTGCAAAAAACTTATACAACACAAAAGTAAACTTCGGAGCAGTCATGAAGGAGTCTGTGGGGAGCCGTAAACTAATACGCGCACTCGCATACGTCATCACAACTGAAGCAGGCGACGAAACAAACTTCTTCGAAGCGCTCACCAAGCTTGGCATCGAAACCAAAACAAAAGATCTTCAGATCTTTTATGGTGGAGCAAAAAAAGCAGACTGGGATGTCGGACTTGCGGTAGACGCAATTCGCCTCGCGCCGAAAGTAGACACGATCATCCTCGCAACAGGGGATGGTGACTTCGTACCACTTGTAAACTTCCTCAAAGAACATCACGGTGTGCAAGTGGAAGTAATTTCATTTGGAAGATCATCATCGTCAAAGCTTCGCGAAGCATGTGAAGACTTCATCGACATGTGTGATCACCCAGAGACATTTCTCATCGGCTATCGAGCGCGTCGCGGTGTGAAAAAAGTAGCACCACGAGGTCGCACGTCTCCTCAAAAGAAAAGCGCGGTGAAAGAATTCACCGATGAGGCACTCGGCATCTTCCCGGGCGATGAAGATCCTCTTGGGAGCTAGCTGAACGGCTGATTGTATACAAGGAAGAAGGGCGTCACCTACGGTGACGCCCTTCTTCCTTTCACATCCTAAAGCTACGCACCACGTTCTGTCGGATGTATACTACAGTACATGACGATTCCAACCATCGACACCTTCGAGCACGACATTGCCGAAGAAATAAAAACAAAAGAAGCAACACTCACCGACATCGCATCTGCAACCGGAGAGGTCGGGAACTTGCCCGAACAACCGAAGCGATCAATGAACTCTTTGTGGTTACTTCTTATTGTTGCTGCTTTGGCGCTCATAGCTCTTACAGGTTGGTACTTCTTGTCTACATCAGGACCACTTCCTAAAAAGGAAGTGGTGCAGCAAGTCGCAGACTCATCGCCACAACAATCAGGACTTCCACTCCGTAGGATTTCAACATATCTCGATGATGCATTTGGTGGCAATGTTAAGAGTATCTCTCAATCTCCATACGGCTACACACTCACACTGTACGCATATACCCCAGTATTTGCATACATGATCAAAAACGAATCAATCTACGCAAATGAACTTGCCGACGCACTCAATAGTCCGAAAGAACAAAGCGCAACGACCACGCCATTTATCTTTTCTGATCTCACTGTATCTAACCAAACCATGCGCGTTGGCGTGTCTGGATCAAGTACGGTAATCTACGCGTTTGTAAACGCACAAACACTTATCATGTCCTCATCGACAGAGAGCATCCTTACACTTCGCAATGCTATACTTTCTCAATGAGCGTTGCCAGTATCTGCAGTGCACACATTGTTGGACTTCACGCAGAACAAGTACATGTTGAGACTGATGTTTCAAATGGTCTCTATTCCTTTTCAATTGTAGGACTCCCTGATAAAGCAATAGACGAGAGCAAGGACCGAGTTATCGCGGCACTTAAAAACTCTCATCTCCGCAACCCAAAAACAGAAAACCATAAAGTCACCGTCTCGCTTTCTCCTGCAAACGTGAAGAAAGAGGGGTCACACTTTGATGTTCCAATAGCGCTTGCATACCTTTGCGCATCCAAACAGCTCAACATTCCAAAAGATATAGGGTGGTTTGTCGGCGAACTTTCACTTACTGGAGAAATACTTCCCATGATGGGCGTCCTTTCTATAGCAGAGTGTGCCAAGCAAGCAGGTGCTCCTGCTCTCTATGTTCCCCATGAAAACAAAGAAGAAGCAGCACTTGTAGAGGGGCTTACTGTATACGGTTGCACATCGCTTCAAGAACTTATGCTTCACCTTGGTGGCACCATAGAAGGAGTGGACGACGTGGTAGAGATACCACCGACACCACAGACAGAAATCGTCTACGTGCGACCAGACTCATATCTTGATTTCAAAGATATACGAGGCCAAGAAACTGCGAAGCGTGCGCTCATCATCGCAGCTGCAGGAGGGCACAACATCGCACTGTACGGACCACCAGGAACAGGAAAGACGATGCTTGCGCGAGCATTCACCGGGATCCTCCCACCACTTTCACACAACGAAGCACTTGAAGTGACACGCATCCACTCTGTCACACACACAAAGTCTTCACTTATCACACACCCACCATTTAGAAGTCCGCATCACACATCGTCCTATGTGTCGCTGGTCGGGGGTGGTGCACATCCTCGCCCTGGAGAAGTGACACTCGCGCATCATGGTGTCCTTTTCTTGGATGAGTTTCCTGAGTTTGATAAACGTGTTATTGAATCACTTCGCGAACCACTTGAAGAAGGATTCATTTCTGTTTCGCGCGCTAAGGGAACCTTTCACTTTCCAGCATCGTGCACACTCATTGCTTCTATGAACCCGTGTCCGTGCGGCTATCTTGGGAGCAAATTAAAACGATGTGTCTGTAAACCATCCGACATCGACAGGTATGCTCGAAAACTTTCAGGGCCAATCATGGACCGCATCGACATCTGGGTTCCTGTACAACATATCGACTACGACACACTCTCACACGCTCGCATCGGTGAGGGGAGTGATGCACTGTGCGCACTTGTGTCGAAAGCGAGAACGTTTGCAAAAGCGAGATTTACACAAGGTGGTGCTCCACAGATAAGTAAAAACAAAGACATGAAAGCAAAAGACATTGAACGATTTGTCGAGCTGTCGCCTCCTGTTCTTACACTCATGAAGACATATGCCACTTCACACACACTTTCACCACGTGCATACCATCGAGTACTTCGACTTGCTCGCACCATCGCTGATCTACGTGGAAGTGCTCACATAACAGAAGATGATATCCTTGAGGCATTTCAGTACCGCCCAAAGCTCTACGAGAACAGATTGTAAAGAGGGTAGATTGTAGACAACAGACAGTAGACAATAGACGTTGGCTAGTAGAGTTTAGATAACAGAGAAACGGGCACGCCTGCGGCGTGCCCGTTTCTCTAATGTTTACTATCTACTGTCTATATTAGAATGGGTTCTTTGCTCCACGAACTTCAAAGTGAAGGTGTGGCCCCGTAGATCGTCCAGTGTTTCCAACTGCTCCGATCGTTTGACCTTTCGTCACGTACTGACCAACACTTACCCCAACATAGCTCAGGTGAGCATACACCGTTTGAATGTTGCCATTATGTTTGATGATGATCATACTTCCATACCCACCGTTGTATCCGGTTGATTTAGCCGCAATGATTTGTCCATCTGCTGCTGCGTACACTGGCGTGCCAATGCTTGCTGCGATGTCGACACCATTATGACCATGAATACCCTGAGTCTTTCTTCCTCCCAAGAGGGGACGTCCGAAGAATCCAGACGGTGTTGAGTTTGACGATGAAAGAGAACTTGATTTCGGTGCAACTGATTTGATTTCACCTTCTGGAACAATCACAACGTCCCCAACTGCAAGCTTCGCGTCCGCGGCGATGCCGTTATATTTCGCGATATCTTCTTTGTCTCCTTTGTATTTCTTTGCGATAGAAGCAACGGTATCACCCGCCTTCACGGTATGACGAACACCAGTTATTGGAAGAATGATGAGTACATCTCCCGGAGTTAATTTCTCAGACTTTAAATCGTTTGCCCACATGATCGTATTCTTCGAAACACCATGAAGTTCTGCCACCATGCCGAGCGTGTCGCCTTTTTTTACTTCGTAGACGCTAATGGCGTCGTTTGTTGGGTATTCGATATCTTCAGTAGACACGCGAAGTGACCCAGTGGTTGCAGAAAGCGCACTTGAAGAAGAGTTGGACACATCGTCTTCGTCATCATCCTGTCCCAAGACAACAGGTTTAAGAACAGGCATGGTTTGCGTATTAGTAGAGCTATCTTCGGTATCCTGTGAAGCGGGGTTTAAAAAGACCGCCTTTACCTTAGAGGTAAACGTAGAAAAAACGCCAGCGTGTGCGGTGTTTGTGAACAAGCCGCAGCAAAACACTGACACAAGAGCGATATGAAGTGCCGCACGAGCGGATTGTGATCTAAATACTACGATAGAAGGAAGAGTGGTGAGGGGTTATGCTCCCGACTCTTGGGTGCACTTTCATGCGTTTTCACCGACATGCATTAGGAAACATGTCAATGATTGTAGTCTCTGCAGTAACCACTCCACAATACCATATGGAGCCCCTAAAAACAAGTCAAAGCGCCGACCTTTCTCTAGGAGAAATGTGTGGAGAAGTTCACTAAATCCTTTGAAAATAAAGTATACTTGGGGCATGAACCCTCCTTTGCCGAAAGAGCCCGAGAAGCCTGGGGACACGCTTCCGCAAGAAGCGTTTTCATCTCATGCTTCGACCCCAGAGAGTTCTGAGGAGTACCCATCAAAAACCAAAGAGAAATTAACAACGAAGAGATGTTACAACATTTTGCGCAGGATTCTTAGAGAATACCCAGATACGACTGAGGCGGGAATTGCCGAAAAGCTAATAGATGAGCTGACGGCACCTTCTGCTGTGGGTAGCGAAATAGCAAAAAAAGACGTAGAAGAACTTATACGCACAACTCTCAACCAACTTGAAGTTCCTGGTGACGATGTAACAGATGAAGATATTCAGCTTGTAGAAGACGCAAAAGAAAGAGTGTTGATCTTGCTTGGAATGGAAACTGAGGTTGTTGCACACACACCCGCTGCGGGAATTGTATCGGCAAATAGTTCTGTTGCAACACCAGAACAGATGGGGCTAGGGCGAGAACCAAACAATCGCCCACCCATGCTTTCGCGACTCATAACCCTACAAGAAAAGAGCACTGAAAACAAAGATGTTTCTGTGGTGTACAGAGTTGCATCAATAAACGAACTAAAAGGGGTAGTTGTTTTAGAGCATACAAGATCAGATGGTTCCAAAAAAATGACAACCCTGCCGCTATCCGAGGTTGAGACACTGATCGCGCAAAAAGACTTTGAAACAGAAGCAAAAAACATACGTAATCTGCTCACTTCTCGCTACGACAAGCTTATTCAAAGGAAAAGCGCGCTTGGAACAACGGTAGATCTTTCCCCATTTTCACAGAGTGATGACGCCATACAGCAAACGTTTCTTTCTCTAAAGGAAGCCTCAACAATTGAGGAGGTTCGAAACATTGCCCAATATTTGGATCGACGTCTCGCTTCGTACAGAGTGGAACTTATAAAGCTAGAACGAAACAAAGAACCTGTTTCCATACCCACACCACGCACTGTCCTTCGTCCAAACCTTACACAAGAAGGGTATTTCAAAGAAACTTCTCATATTAAACCGCCAGTCTACAGAAACCTGCCGAAGGTCGGGCCTCTTAAAGAAGGGCAAAAGATTACTCTCCAGAGTATGGGAGACCACGACGTTGCAAAGTGGGAAATAAAAAATATTGATAACGGTTTAACCGCAATCGAGCGTGTAGATAATCCAAGCATTACAACAAAGATCAACACCAAAAAACTAAAGGAAATACTTCGTACAAATCTGTACTACAAAAATGCATACCAAGACTCTCAACGTGCGCACCCAACTCCCACAACTGTCACCGCTGCATCTGAACCGCTGCCGAAACCACGCTCAACTCCTCCAACAATAAATACCTATGAGCGTAAAAAGAAGAGCGAGCGAAATGTTCCCTTAAGAACACTCGAGGATATCCTAAGAACCCTAAAAGATGACAGCACTACGTCGTTTAGCGCATCCTACGCTCGAGAATACCGCATGCTACAAAAGTGGGCAAACGAGTGGATAGGAACAGATGAAAATGCAGTAAGTAAGATCGATACATTCAGAGAAGAAAACCATCGACCAGATATTCATGTCTCAGAACAACAAGTAAAGCTCGAGAAGCTCACGATTGAATGCTGCCTTGAGATGCTGCGCCTCGCTTCACTCGCAGCACAAATGTATGAAAACGGGGAAAGAGAAAATCCTTCACTCTTTAGCTCTGATGCTATGAAGAATATTACCAGCAACATCACCAGCTCCGCAACAGTACTCTCCGGTATGTCTGTAGAGAAAAACGGACTTGATTGGTATATTAAAAATTTCAATGATGAGGCTGGGCATCATGTAGACCAGCTCTTGGGATACATCGACGAGGCCGAGCAAGCACTTCGTGCGGATGAACTACATGACGAAGAGCCAGAAATTGAGAGTGTAGAGGATGCAGAAGCTGTAGAGGGGGTCGATCAGGAACAAGTCGACGCTTCTAGAGAATCCGCCGTGCAATCAATACTTTCAAAACTTCCTCAAAACTGGCGAGACAACGCTTGGAAATATGCCTTGGTAGGTGCTTTAGTTGGTTCAGCTCTTGCCACTAGTGCATACGAACTTTTCAAAGCAAAGAAGAAGGAAGCTGAACCCACTACTGATGTGGTGAGGCAGATAGACCAACGGCAGTCTCCCGCTCTCGAGAAGGCAATCTATCAACTACACGCACCTGGGTACGAACGGTACAAGGATTCGTTTATGAAGGACATCGTAGCTCTCACACCAGAGGGAATCATCAAAACCTACGCGCCTTCTTGTTTCGAAGGGGTCAGCAACTTCTCACCAGACTCAACAAAAATGAAATTAGTAGGTGGCATCTTCTGCGAACCACTCCTTAAAGACGGCAGTGTCTACACGGAGCTCAGCACGAGAGAGCGAAAAGAGCTCAGTGCGCTCATTACAGTGCTTGATAGCGTATCAGTGGCTGTTCGTGGTGAACACTCTCAAGCAAAAACACTTCTTGAAAGAGTGCAGGAGGTGCGTGATGCGACGATGAGCCACAACAAAAAGCAAGCATAACACTATACTACCTACATGGACGAAACAATTATTTTCAATCAACTGGCAGAAACATTTGGGATTCAAGATCTCCAAGGCGATGACCGAGAAGAACTGCTTTTTGAAATTTCCAAAACAGTGCACGCGCAGTTTTTGCGGGATGTGTACGACATCATTGGAAAAGAAAAGTTCGAAGCGCTTGATCAAAGCGCAAGTATGGGGGCTCAGTTTTATACCACAACCATACGACACCTTGTGCCAAACTACGAAGAAGTGATGAAAAACGCTATCAGCAAAGTGGCTCAACAATTTCACGCAACACCACAAGCTGCCTAAGTGAGAGTCCTGTATCGGTGAGATGTGTCTTGTCCTGTATACTGGATGCCATGCTTACCGTTTCCCTCAACAAACAACAAATAGAAGCAGTCTCTCAAACCGAGGGGCCACTTCTCATTCTAGCTGGAGCAGGAGCAGGGAAAACAAAAACGATCAGCGAACGCATTGTAGAAATCGTAAAACGAGGCACTGACCCTCGAGCAATCCTTGCAGTAACCTTCACCAACAAAGCCGCTCGTGAGATGCGTGAGCGAATCTGGAAGAGACTCGAAGAAGAGCACATCATTGAGACCGAGAATCCTTTTCACCACACACCTCTTGTGAAGACATTTCACTCGCTTGGGCTTTTCATGTTGGGAGAACACGCAGATCGCATGGGTCTCCTTAAACACCCAACCATACTGGACTCTTCGGACTCGCTCTCGATCATCAAGCGTGCAGTGGAGCAGCTCGGTCTTGATCCAAAGCTACATGATCCTTCCAAAATCCGCTCCATCATCAGCAGGGAGAAAGGGGATTTTGTTCAGTACAAAGACTACGAACGAAAAGCGACATCCCCACAGATGGACATCGTTGCACGTGTGTGGAGAATCTATGACGAAGAACTGCGCGCACAAAAAGCGGTAGATTTCGATGACCTCATTGTGCTTGCGGTGTATATGCTTAAAACACATGAAGACATCAGGCGGACGTATCAGCAGCGTTTTGCATACGTTCACGTAGATGAATACCAAGACACCAATCAAGCGCAGTATGAATTTGTGCGGCTCCTTGTGCATCCAAACACAAACAACATTTGTGTTGTGGGCGATGTAGATCAAAACATTTATAGTTGGCGTGGAGCAAACGTGCGAAACATCATGAACTTTGAAGAAGACTTTCCTGGTGCAAAAATTATTTTGCTTGAAGAAAATTATCGTTCAACAGGAAACATTTTACGCCTCGCAAACGAAGCAATACAAAAAAATACCGTGCGCAAAGAAAAAAATCTTTTTACCCTGCAAGGGGACGGGGACAAGATTCACCTCATGCCGGCATGGGATGAAACAAGTGAGGCACAAATGATTGCACGAACATGCAAAACCCTTATTCAGGAAGGTGAGCTCGCGCAAGAAATCGCGGTGCTCTATCGAGCAAACTTTCAATCGCGAGTACTCGAAGAAGCATTTATCCAAGAGAACGTTCCGTACAATCTGCTTGGAACAAAATTCTTTGAACGAAAAGAAATCAAAGATGTGATGAGCTACCTCCGCGCGGCAGTCAACCGACTCTCTCAACCAGATCTACGAAGAGTGTTTGAAACCCCGAAAAAAGGAATCGGCAAGACAACTATTGCGAAGCTGTTTGCCGGTGAAGAGCTTCCAGTCTCCGCGCAAGCAAAAGTAGCGAAGGTGTATAACTTTCTCGACGACATCCTTGAAACCATTGAAACGGAACCGCTTTCACACGTGATGCAGATGATCATTGTAGATTCTGGTATGGAAAAGGAGTTGATGGAAGGATCTTCCGAAGACAGAGAACGTCTCGAGAACGCTCGTGAGCTTGTGTCCCTCACCGTGCGGTACGACGGATCTCTTGGAAAAGATGTTCTGACACAATTCCTCGAGGAGACCGCACTTCAATCTGATCAGGATAACGATACCGAAGAAAAATCTGGCGTTCGCCTCATGACGATACACGCATCTAAAGGATTGGAATTCAATCGTGTAGTTGTTGCGGGGTTGGAGCAGGATCTGTTCCCACATAAACAAATTGGTAACAGAAAGCGCACCAAAGAGGAGGAAGAGGAGGAGCGACGACTCTTCTATGTCGCTGTTACACGCGCACGCACAACGCTCTACCTCACACACGCAGAGCTTCGAACTATTTTCGGCCAAAAGCAAATCAATGCTCCGAGTGAGTTTTTGGAAGACGTGCCAGATGATATCGCAGAACACCATGACCTCTACTACAAAGAA
The DNA here is from genome assembly GCA_039798825.1 of Candidatus Parcubacteria bacterium. Lineage (GTDB taxonomy): Bacteria > Patescibacteriota > Minisyncoccia > Phycocordibacterales > UBA5272 > UBA11704. The sequence goes on from JBDKFI010000005.1 coordinate 15,601, forward strand.
GGGGGTGGTGCTGTGGTGTACATCTAGCGCACAGCAACACTGTTAGGAAGTTGTGGGTTAGGGTAGGATGTCCCAGTCACTCGTTTACCGTCATTAGTGGTAGAATACATCAGTACGTGACTATACACCCAAAAAAATCTCTAGGCCAAAACTTCCTCACCTCCATTCCTGCACGTATCGCAATTGTGCAAGCTGGGAACGTGACACCAGCAGATACCATTCTTGAAATTGGACCAGGAAAAGGATTTCTCACTCGCGCACTTCTTGATACAGGAGCTTCTGTTGTTGCGCTTGAAAAAGACACCGACCTCATCCCGCTCCTTGAGAAACAGTTTTCTTCTGAACGAGAAGAGGGGAGACTAACTCTCATTGAGGGCGACGCATTGACGTTTGACCCAGGAGATCAAACAACGCTAGCTACAGGCTACAAGATAATCGCCAACATCCCTTACTACATAACAGGTGCGATTCTCGAAAGATACTTAACACACACCCATCAACCAGAAACGATGGTGGTACTCGTGCAAAAAGAAGTAGCTGAGCGGGTCTGCGCAAGAGATGGCAAGGAGTCGATTCTCTCACTTTCTGTACAAGCATACGGCACACCTTCACTTGTCTATCGTGTTTCAAGGGGAAGCTTCCATCCTGCGCCGACCGTGGATTCAGCAGTACTCCAGATAACATCCATTTCAAGAAACAACTTCGACACGCAGTACCATGAGGCGATGTTTTTCAAGGTGGTGAAGGCGGGGTTTGCACACAAACGAAAGATGCTGGCGTCTAATCTCCAAGGCGTATTTAGTGACGTTTCGGTGCGAGAACTTCTCGCACTCCACAACATACCAGAAAAAGCTCGTGCTGAGGATCTGCATCTTCCTTCTTGGATTGAGCTCTCTCGATCGCTCACACAAAGAGAGAAGAGCTCTGTTGAAAAGAAGAGGGTAGGTGAATAAAACAGGTATATACTGTAGGCACTATGCCTCCCCAGAAAGAACACTCCGTTTCCAAAAAAGAAGCACTTATCGCGGCTGGGTTTATTCTTATAGGGACGTTTGCTTTGGGACTTATCCCTGCTCGATGGTTTGGTATCAAGCCACCGCAGCAACAGTATGCAAAGATCGATCTCTCATCTGTTGGTGTGGATGATGTAGCAAACGACACAAATAACGATGGATCTATCAGCTGGAAAGAGCTTGCTGAAGGGAGTCTTGACCCTGCAGCTCTCGCTGAGATGGAAGGACAAAAAGCTGATCCAGAGGTACTTAAACGACTAGATGACTCAAATAACCTCACATCATCGTTTTCGAAGAATCTTTACCTTGCCTCTGCATATCTGGCGAAAAACAACGTCTCAGACGCAGCGACTCAGGAAAACACCATTTCAGGACTCATCAAAGAGGAAGCGGGGAAAATCGTCATGCCGTCCTACACATCGCAAGATATACACACTTCCGGCGGAGATGATGCTCTATCCCTTAAACTCTACGGGAACGCCGTAGCGACCGTCCTTGGACCAATCATTAGCACACAAACAATTAGCGACACAGCAGGAAGTATGCAAGCATACTTAGAGACAAAAGATGCTTCTGCGCTTGCTCCTCTTAAAGAAGAACAAGCTCGTGTACAAACAAAGCTTACAAAGCTAGAAACTCTTTCTGTTCCTCCGAGCGCTGCAACCCTTCACACTGAAGCGCTCACCAAACTCGGTGCATACAATGAGCTCCTCTTGTCCTTGGCTAACATAGAGACAGACCCACTTCGCTCAGCGCTTATGATCGAAAAATATGCCTCGATAAGTGTGGACACGCTTTCCATATTCGTTTCGATGAAAGACTACTTCGACGCACATAACGTTGCCTTCTCCTCCAAGGAGGCTGGTTATGTCTTTAAGGTGGGATATACTTTACAATAACCTCTATGAAAAAAGCTCTCGCACTTCTTTTCCTAACAATTACTCTCTATATATCTCAAGTGACTCCCACCTACGCGGTCTTTGTTATCTGCGGTAACTGTGCCACAGTGGTGACCCAGCTAAAGGATAGTATCGTGCAAGGCTTTCAGCTCGTAAAAGAAACATTGAGCGAATACAGTAACGCCATTACCGCGTACAACCAACAACTCGAAACGGTAAACAACACCATACTCATTCCGATGCGTGACGCTATGTCACTCATTGTGCTCATGCAATCAGGGGACGCTATCAAGAACCTAATCTTAGGGTCACTTGGAAGCGAAGCACTTCTAGTGAAGGACCCGGCACAGTACTTCAAACGACAAGCATTAAACAGTGTTGCTGTCGGTTTGGGCGATGCCGCTGCATACAAAAAGATGTACGGAGGAAGTATGATGCAATACCTCATTAACTCATCCAAATACAGCTACGCCAATTCTTCCACCAAGATCGCATCCATCAGTCAATCCTCTGTGCCTTCTATGGTGCAAAAGAACGCTTGCGATGATGTGATGCTCACTCAGCTTGCTATGGAAGACACCGCTGTGGAAGGGGAGCCTCTTGATCAAGTAAAGTTTAAAGAGCGCAAGCAATACTTCTATGACCAGTTCTGTAAGCGAGATCCAAGCAACGATGCAAACACAGCTCAATCACTTGAAATTCTTCAAAAAGCACGTCCAGCAATTGCTGGTTGGGGAGGGTTTCTCGCCGTCACCAGTGGTGATAACCCCTACAACAAAGCGACAAACATACAACTAGTGCTCAATCAAGACGCACAAGCTGCTGTGGATCAAGCAAAAGCAGACCTTCTGGCGGGTGGAGGTATCAAGAGCATGACCAAGTGTACAAAATACGCCGAAAACGACATTAATGGAAACTTGTACGAGGAAACAGCTACCCCTGCGTGCGCTGTCCAAGAAATACAGCAGCTGTCGAGCGTGCTAGCAAGCTCATTTAGGGAAGTGGTTGAAACTCCAATGAAACTTATCCGTGAATCATTTGGCACCGGTGCTGGATCACTTATCTCTACAGCGTTTAATACCGTAAACCTTCTTCAGAGCATAAGCTCATCTATTGATACAATTGCGGGGAAGGGATCATCTGGTAGTGCTACGGTTCCTGACTTCAAGAACAATACTGTCGCGAAAGAGTCGATTGCAACCCCAATCCGAGACGCACTTGACCTCCAAGGGAAAAATCTCACAAGTATTGAGGCGGTGCATCCGCGATTGCTCAACGAAATAGGAAGGATGCAGACGGTGACGACCGGCATCACCTACTGCTATCAAGCTCTTGTGAAAGACAACATCATCTCCTCTGGTGGACCTGAGATATCACAAGCTACCACCTACGTAACCGCAAAAGAGAAAAACCTCACCACGCTTAAGACGGCAATCTCTCAAGACGAAACAAGAATAGCTGAAGGGAGAGCTATTATCGCAGACTTCCGTACAAAAATAGATGCTGCTACTTCCTCGAAAGATCTACAAATACTCTTTACCGACTACCAGACGAAAATAAAATCTGGAAAAATCCCAGGTCAAGAAATACTTTCTGCGCGTGAAAATAACTACGTCACACTACAGGGTGACATTTCGCTTGAAACAGTGGAAGGGGGTACAGCATACAATCTCAAACTCAAGTGTGACGACCTTCGACAGGCTTGGCTTCGTTCGCAAACAGTACCATAACAAACCTGTGTACGTACATAAAGCGTAGCAATGTGTCGTGATACACTACGAACATGAAACGTCTAGGTGTTTACTCTTTTGTTGCCATTATAGTATTGATTGCCTCGACTTTTAGTGTTCAACATGTGTATGCAACAATTACAAAGGATCAGTTCAACTCGGAAGTACGAGACCCTATGTTTAAGGCAAACGTTGAACCTTTCTTTGGAACGCCCGACAAAAGCTCCTACCAAACCAGCTACCCAGTCTACATAAAGGTGGTTTCCGTTCTTACTTCAAGTGCGGACGATGTTTTTGCTGGACTACAAGATAACGAAAGTACTACAATCACTTCCGCAAAGCTATCTCTCCTTGCTAGGTGGGACACTGAACTTTTCAATGTGGCGAGTAGTTTGACACCGGCAGAAAACAGTGAAGCTCAAAAACTTGCTTTAAAAAATGCCCGAGACTCAGTATCTGCAGCACGTTTACAAGCATCTATTACTTCTAACAAGGAAAAAAACTCTCTCCAGGAAGGGGGTGTAAACGCTGACAGAAACGCTGTTGCAAGTAGTCAAACGCAAGCAATTGAAAAAAATATTGGTCAAGCAAAACTAGATACGGGTAGATGTGGCATTGTTGGCCTCAACCTCATTTCCTGTATCGACGTTTTCGTATCTTGGTTCATCAAAAACACCCTCCTTCAGATTGCAGGTTTCCTCGTGTGGCTGTCTGCAAACATGCTCAACTACTCCATCCAGGTGAGTATCTTGGATTTTAATTCTTGGGCATCGACGTCACTTTATCCGGTCTGGATCATCATACGACAAACGGTGTCGCTTGGTATTATCTTTGCAGGTTTGTACCTTGGTTTTCTCTACATTATAGGAAAAGATGAATCCTTTGGTCGCTACACAGCATGGCTTGTACTCTTTGCCATCTTTGTGAACTTCTCCTATCCGATCACTCGTACGCTCGCAGATATATCAAACGTCATATCACTTAATGTCTACAGTGCGACAGTTGGTAGTCAGGCACTTGCAACAGATTTCACAAGCTCAGTTGCTCCGTGGGCACAACAAAATACCGCCGGTGCAATCATTGTAAACCGGCTTGGTCTTCAAGATCTCGCCGTTGGAGCAACCTCAATTCCTGGAAGTGCTTCTAGTTTTGTAAACGGTATCAACAGTACCCCTGGCGCGCTTCTTGCGGTTATCTTTGTGTTCTATACAGCGTTTGTGTTTTTCATGGCAACGGGGATCATCGCCGTTCGTACGGTACTTTTAGTATTACTCATCGTCGCATCTCCGCTTCTTTTTATCGATAGCGTGGTACCCAAACTTGGAGACGTGTCCATGAAGTTACGCAAACTATTCTTTGAACAACTTGTTGTTGCTCCTGTGTTTATGATCATGCTTGCGCTCACGCTTAAGTTTTTGGAGATATTTCAAACCAGTAAAAATCTAAGTGGCGGCGCGACCGGTTCCTCGTTAGTACAGACAGGGGATGCCACCGTACAAACATTCTTCACGTTACTTATCATGCTGGTGATGCTTCACGTGATGCTCAAAGTGACAAAGGGTGTAGCTGGAAGCGCTGGAACATTTGCGACAAACTTCATGGGTAAGGTTGGTGGATTCGGACTTGGTGTCGCATCAGGTGGGGTGGGGGTTCTTTCTCGAGGAACTCTCGGACAAGCGGCAGCTCGCGTACGCGACAGTAAATGGATGGACACGATGAAGGACACCAAGTTTGGGCGAGGCCTCTCGGGTGCGACAAATTTCCTCGCCAACAGCACCTACGATACTCGAAACATCGGCATGGTGAGTTCTGGACTGTCGCGCGCAGGCATCACGGGCGGATTTGGTGTGAGTATGCAAAAGAGCAGCGTAAAAGGATTTGACGATAAAAAGAAAGAACGAGAGAAAGATGTTGTTGACTTCGGTAAAGGTATTCGCGATGATGCGACACGAAAAAACTATTTTGACAACGCAAACTCGCTTCGTTTGGTGCGAGTAGATAAAACAGTCACCGACGAAGCAGAACGAGATCTCAAAGAGAAACGCTTCAGCCAGCTTTCAACCTTCCTCACAGCAGATAAAGACAAGCAAGCGTCCATGATCAACCAAGCAAATATCTCGAAGGATTATGTGCTCTCAAGTAAACTAGAAGCGTCAAAGGCATATCTTAAAGTCGACAATAACGGGCAAGCTGCAGCCGGACTAAAAGCAACTCAGCTTAAAGCGATGGGCATACAAACAACAGAAGAAGCAA
>JBDKFI010000006.1:0-21400 GCA_039798825.1 Candidatus Parcubacteria bacterium
ATTCTAACTCTATGCAGATTTTCTAATCTCTGTGAGAAATTCTTCAAAATGTTTGTCTGCTTTTTCTCCGCGCCACTTATCCAAGTTTCCACATATCTTAAAATCAGTAACTTTGATGCCGACAAAGTTGAAAAGTGCCATTTTCCAAAATGACGCAAGTGGCATAAGTGGTAGGTAGTAGTACCACGATGATCCACCAGCAGTTGCAAACACCTTTGCTGTTTTCCCTGTGAGCATGGGCAGTATCTTCCCATCGGGAGAATACTTGTATGCGAAGTGTACCCAAAAGGTGAGGTCCACCCAGTTTTTCATAACCGCAGGCGGGAGGCTCCACCACACAGGGTGGACAACAACGATTTCGTTTGCCCAAGTGATTTGATCCTCAAACTTCTTCTGAATGGGGAGCGTTTGCATCTCTCGTATATTGGTAAACGTGAGAAAAGCCTCTTCGTAGTCTTTTGAGTAGAGGTCTACAATAAGAACCTCGTGACCTTGTGCTTTTTTTACTTCGGCGTAGGTATCTGCGATTTTGTGGGTATGACCAAGTGGGGACGGATGGGCTTTGACGATCAATATATTCATGGGGTCAGTATAGCAGTGGCCAGTAAACATTGAGTAGTGGATACGAATGTGATAAAATAGGCTAAGAAAGGAGGGTTTATACAATGCCCTTAACAAAAGCTCAGAAACAGTTGCGGGTGGATTATCCTGATCCAACGCTTACGTTTCTGTTTGAATTGGGTCCAGCAGCTCCGCGAAGTCGGGCCGCCGCAGCATCCAAAGCGAAGAAGGATGTGCCACTCAAACCAACCCCGAGAAGGTTTTTGAAGTTGAGAGAGACGATGAAGCGCCGCCTGGCTGAAGCTCAACAGCCTAAAGAGTGGTAACCAAGCGCCGATCCCGGAAAAGCAGAGCTTTTCCGGGATTTAAAATGCCAACTATACACTCTTTACTCTTTACTTCTTCCATGCTATAATTCTCACACTATTGACCACTGATTGAGTTCCGACCGAGAGGCAATGGAGGGAGATAAAGAACGAAATTATTAGGGTTTCTTATTTTATATAGTCAGCTACAGCGGAAAAGAGAGCCGTTGTAGCCATTTGCGCTTATGCCAAAGTCAACACATGCAGGTGTGCGCCCGCAGAAGACATTCTCGAAATATCGAGAACCCCTTACTAAACTACCTAATCTCGTCGAAAATCAGATTCTTTCATACAAGGATCTTACAGAAAAGGGAATCGTAGAAATTTTCCGCGAATTCTCTCCACTTCGTGACTACTCAGAGAAGAAGTTTGATCTCGAATTCATTTCGTTTGAACTTTCTGCTCCTAAGTATGATGAAGTGTATGCAAAGGAAAACAAGCTCACCTACGAAGCGCCACTTCGCGCTCGTGTGAAGCTTTCAAATAAAATCTTAAATACCGTAAAGGAACAAGAGATTTTCATGGCGGATTTCCCGCTCATGACTGTTCACGGAACGTTCATCATCAACGGTGTTGAACGTGTTGTTGTTCCTCAGCTAGCCCGATCATTCGGTGTTTTCTTCGATTCTGAGGAAAGCAAAGGAAAGCGCTACTTCGGTGCGAAGATCATCCCTTCTCGTGGTGTCTGGATTGAACTTGGATCAGAATCAGAAGGAGGCATGTTTGTGCGTATCGACAAGAAACGAAAGTTCTCAGTGATTGCCCTCCTCCGTGTTCTCGGACTCTCAACTGACGACCAAATCAAAGCTGCGTTTGCTGGTCATGAACTCTCTTCATCAGTGATGTCTGCACTTGTAGAACGTGATGAAATCAAGACCATTCACGACGCATACATCGAAATCTATAAGCGTCTCCGTGATGGCGACCTCGCTACTCCAGAGAATGCAAAGGAACACATCGACTCTATCCTCTCTCCTGAGCGATACGACCTCTCTCCGGTCGGACGTTTCCGTTTCAACAAGCGTTTCGGTAAGTCTATTGATCCGAAAGATAAAGAAGCTGCACGTCGAACACTTTCTAAGGAAGATTTGATCGACATCATCAATCACATTGTTGAATTGAACAATAATCCACATGCGCAAGAAGACGACATCGACCACCTCGGTTCACGTCGTGTGAGATATGTGGGTGAAATGATGGCGCAGAAGATCCGTACCGGTATGATGCAGATGAAGCGAAACATTCAGGACAAGATGTCTGTTATCGACACCGATACCACACTTCCAATTGCAATCATCAATCAGCGACCGCTTCAGGCTCGTATCAAGGAATTCTTTACGACCAACCAATTGTCGCAGTTCATGAACCAAGAGAACCTTCTTGCAGAAGTGGAACATCTTCGTACACTTTCAGCACTTGGTCCTGGAGGTCTTACTCGTGAACGTGCCGGATTTGAAGTTCGTGACGTGCACACCTCTCACTATGGCCGTGTGTGTCCGATCCACACTCCAGAAGGTCCAAACATTGGTCTTATCTTGCGTCTTTCAAACTACGCTCGTATCAACGATTTCGGTATCATCGAGACACCATATGTGAAGGTAGAGAAAGGAAAGATTACGAAAGAAATCATCTACATGAACGCTCTTGAAGAAGAGCGACACACGATTGCGCACGCTGGTAACGAGTACGACGCAGATGGAAAGTTTGCACGCGATCAGATTGAAGCTCGTGTAGCAGGACAGCCTGCGCTTGTTGAACGCAACGCAGTTGAGTTTATCGACGTTGCTACAAACCAAGCGTTCTCTGTTGCGACATCAATGATTCCATTCCTCGAACATGACGATGCGTCTCGCGCACTCATGGGTTCAAACATGCAGAAGCAAGCTGTTCCACTTATGTGTCCAGAAGCACCGCTTGTTGCAACAGGTATGGAAGGGGAAGCCGCAAAGCACATTGGACGTCTCATCATTGCAGAAGAAGCAGGTGAAGTGAAGTACGTGGATGCAAAGAAGATTATCGTGAAGGGTGATAAGAAAGAGCAAGAGTACAGTCTCATCAACTTTGCTCGAACGAACGCGTTTAACTTGTTCCATCAGCGACCTATCGTTTCTATGGGAGAGAAGGTAAAGAAAGGACAAGTGCTTGCAGATGCTGCGACATCAGATCAGGGGCAAATTGCACTTGGTCACAACATTCGTGTGGCGTTCATGTCATGGAATGGTGCGAACTACGAAGATGCCATCATTCTTTCTGAGCGTCTTGTGCGAGAGAGCAAGTTCTCTTCTATTCACATCGAGGAATTCGTATGTAACGTACGTGACACTAAGCTCGGTGCTGAAGTCACAACACACGACATTCCAAACGTTGGTGAGCAGAAGCTTAAGAATCTCGATGAAGAAGGTATCATCCGTATCGGTGCAGAAGTTCGACCAGGAGATATTCTTGTTGGAAAGATTACACCAAAGGGAGAAACAGAACTCACTCCAGAAGAGAGACTCCTCCGTTCTATCTTCGGTGAAAAAGTGCGTGACGTGAAGGATTCATCACTTCGTCTCGACCACGGCAAGCGCGGACGCATCATTGGTGTGAAAGTATTCTCACGAGAGCGAGGTGATCAGCTTGAAAGCGGTATCATCAAGCGTATTCACATCGAAGTTGCACAGATCCGAAACATTTCTGTAGGTGATAAGCTCGCAGGACGACACGGAAACAAAGGTGTTATCTCGACTATTCTTCCAGTAGAAGAAATGCCGTTTGCAGCAGATGGTACTCCTATCGATATCCTCCTTACACCACTTGGTGTTCCATCTCGTATGAACCTTGGACAGATTCTTGAAATGTACCTCGGTCTTGCTGCGGATGCGCTCGGATACCAGGCAATTGTGCCTTCATTCCAAGGTGCTACTGAAAAAGAAATCAAGGAAGAGCTTGTGAAAGCTGGTTACAACGAAAAGGGAACTGTACAGCTGTACGACGGTCGTACAGGTGAAGCGTTTGAACAGGAGACTGCCGTCGGTGTCATGTACATCATGAAACTTCACCACATGGTTGAAGATAAGATTCACATGCGTTCCATCGGTCCGTACTCACTTATCACACAGCAACCACTTGGTGGAAAGGCACAAGGTGGAGGACAGCGCTTCGGTGAAATGGAAGTATGGGCACTCGAAGGATACGGCGCGTCACACATTTTGCGAGAAATGCTTACTGTGAAGTCAGACGATATCGTCGGACGCTCGGCTGCATTTGATTCGCTTATCAAGGGTGAAGATGTGAAGGAACCAAATACTCCTGCGTCATTTACAGTGATGCTTAACACACTTCGAGGTCTCTCACTTGATGTCGACCCGCGCAAAATAGTGCACGACAGTGAAGAAATCATTGGTGAATCATCTCTATAAGCTTTGTAACTATCCAAGAACACTATGAAAACAATTGATACATCAAATTTCGACGGACTTGCGATTAAGATCGCATCCCCTGAGGCAATCCGGTCATGGTCATACGGTGAGGTTACAAAGCCAGAAACCATCAACTACCGAACAGGTCGTTCTGAACGATATGGGCTCTTTGATGAGCGTATCTTCGGTCCAGAAAAAGACTTCGAATGTTATTGTGGAAAATACCGACGTATTCGATATAAGGATATCGTTTGTGAAAAATGTGGAGTGGAAGTGACTCGATCTATCGTTCGTCGTGAACGAATGGGTCACATTGAACTTGCGTCTCCTGTTGCTCATATCTGGTTCCTTCGAACAGTTCCATCTCGTATCGCAACGATTCTTGCGCAACCAGTATCTGATGTGGAAAAGGTTGTGTACTTCGCTGGATATGTGGTGAAGTCAGTCAACCAAGCCGCAAAGGAAGAACTCCTTGCGAACTTGGATTCAGAGTTTAAAGCAAAGGTGAAGTCATCTGCTGATGAAAAGACACAAGACAAGCTTCGCGAACTCTTGACTGCAACGAAGAAAGAAATTGAAGAGATCAAGCCGTGGAAAATCTTTGACGAACTCACGTACCACCGCTTCGCGATGAAGTACGGAACGATGTTTGAAGCAGGTATTGGTGCTGAGGCAATTTACGATGTCTTTAAGACAATCGATCTATCAGAGCTTGAAGCGCGTATTGTTCTTCAGCTTGAAAAGGCTGGTGCACTTGAACGCGAGAAAGCAGAGAAGCGTCTCTCTCTTGTGCGTGCATTCAAAAACGCAGGCATTCGTCCAGAGTGGATGTTCATGACTGTGATCCCAGTGATCCCTCCAGGTATTCGCCCGATGGTTGCTCTTGAAGGAGGACGTTTTGCAGCATCTGATGTGAATGATCTCTATCGACGCGTGATCAACAGAAACAATCGTTTGAAGAAGTTGATGGAAATCGGTGCGCCGGATGTGATCTTGCGTAACGAAAAGCGTATTCTGCAAGAAGCGATCGATGCTCTTATCGACAACTCTGCACGCCATGGTCAAGATGCGGTGATGAGTCAATCACAAAAGCGTCAGCTTAAGTCACTCTCTGATAACCTTAAAGGAAAGCAAGGACTTCTTCGTGGAAACCTTCTCGGTAAGCGTGTGGACTATTCTGCTCGATCGGTGATCGTGGTTGGTCCTTCACTTGCACTTAATGAGTGTGGACTTCCAAAGCACATGGCACTTGAACTTTTCAAGCCGTTTGTGATCTCGAAACTTCTTGAACGAGAACTTGCGTTTAACATCCGAGGTGCGAACAAGTTGATCGAAGATGGTATCCCAGAAGTATGGGCAATTCTCGAAGAATGTATTCAAGGTAAGTATGTGCTCCTTAACCGAGCTCCTACACTTCACCGCCTTGGTATTCAGGCGTTTAACCCTCGTCTTATCGAAGGTAACGCTATTCAGCTTCACCCACTTGTGTGTGCCGCGTTTAACGCTGACTTTGACGGTGACCAAATGGCTGTTCACCTTCCACTCTCTGTGAAGGCACAAGAAGAAGCTCGTACACTTATGGCTGCGAACCGCAACCTACTTCGTCCAGGTTCTGGAGATTCTATTGTGAATCCTCGTATGGATATGGTGCTTGGTGTGTATTGGATGACGAAGCTTATCGAAGGGGAAAAAGGTGAAGGTAAATACTTCCCAACTCCAAATGAAGCGATCACTGCATATGACTTCGGTGTGGTTTCATTCCGCGCGAAGATCTGGGTGATGGCAAATGCAGACAAGCCAAAGTATGCAAAGTTTGAAGGCAAACCGTTTGAGACAACTATCGGACGTCTTCTCTTTAACTCTGTGTTCCCGTCAGATTTCCCGTACATCAACGACGAAGTAACGATCAAGAAGATGAACGGTATCATCGACCAAGTGATTCTTACGTACGGTCTTGAAACAGCACCTGCTGTTATCGATAAGATCAAGTCGTTCGGTTACAAGTACGCAACGATTTCTGGTACAACATGGAACATCGATGCGGTGAAAGTGCCTAAGGAAAAAGATGGACTCGTTAAAGAAGGATGGGACTCTGCTGCACGTGTAGATACAGACTACGAAGAAGGTCTTCTTTCTGAAGAAGAGCGATACACCAAAACTATCGAAGTATGGCAGGGTGTTCGTTCAAAGATTGAAAAGATTCTTCCAAATGCTATGGACAAGCATGGTTCGGTGTATGACCTGACAACATCCGGTGCTCGAGGTACCGCGGGAAACATTATGCAGCTCGCAGGTATGAAGGGTATCATCGTGAACAACTCAGGACGCAACATCGACTTCCCTGTTATCTCATCATACAAGGAAGGTCTTACGCCGCTTGAATACTTCATTACCACCTACGGTGCTCGTAAAGGTAACTCAGACACCGCGCTTAAAACTGCGCAAGCTGGATACCTCACACGACGTCTCGTGGATGTGGCACAGGATGCGATCATCACAGAAGTGGATTGTGGAACCAAGGAGTTCAAGACTGTTCGCAAGGAAAACACACTCGGTATCGAAGTGCCTATTTCCAAGAATGTTCGTGGACGTGTGCTTGCAGATGACATCATGGTAGATGGAAAGGTACTCTTTAAGAAAGATCACCTTGTTACTAAGGACGACGCACTTGAGATTGAAGGAAAGGGTGTAGAAGAAGTGCGTGTATTTTCTCCACTTGTGTGTCAGTCAATGCACGGCATCTGTCAGAAGTGTTACGGACTCGACATGGGACGCAACAAGAAGGTGGATCTCGGTGAAGCAGTTGGTATCGTCGCAGCGCAAGCGATCGGTGAACCAGGAACTCAGCTTACGATGCGTACCTTCCACGCCGGAGGTGTGGCAGGAGCCGACATCACACAAGGTCTTCCTCGTGTTGAAGAAATCTTCGAGCGACGTGCACCAAAGAATCCTGCTGTCATCGCGCATGAATCAGGTGAGGTTATGGGTATTCGCGACGAAGGAAAAGAAAAAATCATTGTCCTTCTTGGAGATGATGATGGATCAAAGGGGAACAAGAGTGGAAAGCAAGTTGAGTACACGGTTCCATTCCGTCGTCAGCCGATTGTGAAGGTGGGGGATAGAGTAGAGAAGGGTCAAATGATGACAGATGGTTCATCTGACATCGAAGAACTCTTTACCTATGCTGGCAAGGAAGCCGCAGAAGAATACATCGTGGCAGAAATCAACAAGGTGTACGAACTCCAAGGTGCTGCGATTACTCGCAAGCACGTGGAAGTCATCATCAAGCAGATGTTTGGTCGTGTGAAGATTGTCAATCCAGGAGACACAAAGTTCACGCAATCAGATGTTGTCGAGATCTCTACGTTCCGCGCCGAGAACAATCGTGTGAAGGCGCTTGGTCAAACAGAGGCGAAGGGACGTCACTTGGTACTTGGTATCACAGACGTTGCGCTCTCTACAGACTCATGGCTTTCATCAGCATCATTCCAAAACACAACTCGTGTGCTTATCACAGCAGCGACTCGTGGACAAATGGATGAACTGCGAGGGTTGAAGGAGAATGTTATAATCGGCCGCCTTATTCCTGCCGGAACTGGTCTTCGAGAAAAGAAACAGTCATAAATTGCGAACCTACTTTGTCGTTACGGAATTTTTCTCAGTCAACGTAGTCCTATCTACGTCTCCTTCGAAAAACTCCTAAACTCCTCGTAGCTTCATCAATTTCTGATGTTTCTTACGAGCCTTCGATGAGTGTTTAACTTCTAACCGGCTAACGTTAAAGAAAATTTAGAAAAACCAGAAAAACGCCTACAACTAGGCGTTTTTCTGTGTGTTTCGATAATTGACAAAAGTATATAAGTATGATATTATATATATGATGCGGTCTTGAATCGCAGCCCTTTCAAAACGGTCAAACCAGAAGGAGATGACCATGAATGAGTTTTTTTCGAGCAATTCATCCCTTATCGGGATGATTGCGGCACTCGGGGTCTTTGCCGTTCTCACCCCTTCTTCATGGTCGCAGGAGCGTGAACATGGCTACTACCACGGTATCGTGACCGCAGTAGTCATCGTCCTGGTAATGATGGTTATCGACGGCCTCAAACGGCTGTTCTGAACTGGTGCCGCAACACCCCGCGTTTCGACGCGGGTTTTCTATTGTCTGCAGTCTGTTGTCTAATGTCTACTGCCTCCCACCTGTACTTTTGTCAACGTGTGACTCGATTTCGTCAAGACTTCACGCGGCACGTTATTAACGATAAACTCTAGGGACGAGCGTAGGTGTATTCATCTACAGTCTAATGTCTACTGTCTACTCACTACCCCTATGGACCCCAAAGACCAGATCAAAGAAAATCTCTCCATAGTCGATGTGGTCTCCACCTATGTTCGCCTTGAAAAGTCAGGCGCTCAGTTTCGTGCACGGTGTCCATTTCATAATGAACGCACGCCATCATTTTATGTGTCACCCGAGAGGAAGAGCTTTCACTGTTTCGGATGCCAAGCACATGGAGACATATTTACCTTTGTAGAAAAAATAGAAAATATTCCATTCTTTGATGCACTTAAAATCTTGGCAGATCGTGCAGGTATTTCACTCAAAGATACAGAACGAAACAAAGAAGAATCACGTCTCATCGCACTTCTTAAAGATGCCACAGAACACTTTGAAAGAAATCTGAAGAATAGTCCTGAAGCGCGACAGTATATCCTCGAACGAGGATTGACCGAAGAAACTCTGCAAACATTTCATATTGGATATGCCAAGAATGAGTGGCGAGATTTATTTATTTTTTTGGCATCGAAAGGGTATCAACCAGAAGAGATGGAGGCAGCTGGAATCATGATTAAAACAGAAAAAGGGTACTACGATCGTTTCCGTGGGCGCATCATGTTTCCCATTAGAAATGTATCTGGCGCAACGGTGGGGTATTCTGGGCGCATTCTCCCTTCTTTTGTTGATCCTTCTGTCGCACAAGGAAAGTACGTGAACACTCCAGAAACGGCACTGTACCATAAGTCCAAAATCTTGTTTGGATATGACACCGCAAAGAAAGAAATGTCTCAATCCAAATCCGTAGTGGTGGTGGAGGGACAGATGGACTTGTGTATGAGCTACCAGGCAGGAGTGCACAATACGGTTGCGGTATCAGGAACCGCGTTTACTGACGAGCATATTCATTTGATTAAACGATTCTGTGATACGGTGATTCTTTCATTTGATGCAGATCAGGCAGGGCAATCCGCTTTGAAAAAAACAGCGCAACTTTGTTTGTTGGGTGGACTCGATGTGTATGTCATTGTAGATATGGGGACAAAAGATCCAGCAGATTTAATCCGTGAGCATCCGGACACATGGAGAACGTGCGTCGAAAAAAGAAAACACGTCGTAGAAGTGATACTTGAACGGGTCCTTGAAACAGAAGGAGATACTCGTTTGCAAGGAAGACGCATCGTCGCTGAAGTGCTTCCATTTATACGCTTCATTCAGTCTCCTGTAGATCGTGCACATTTTGTGAAAGTGGTGAGTGATAGGTCAGGTATTCCACAGACGACGCTTCTCGAAGAACTTGCATCCAAAGAAATACTCTCTTCTGAGAGTGTATCTGCACCGACCACACCCGCCATTCCTCCCAAGGAGCGCCTTACACGAGAACTCATTGCATTTGCGACGCTCTACAACAAACGTGAAGAGGAAGACTACCGCACACTTGATCTTGATGTGGGACAGTTTCCGGAGTCAATTATTCAAGAAGAAATGTTTCGACTGGAAGAAAAGCTCATCGGCAATACAGACGCATACTTCCGTGATCTTGTGAGAAGCTACAAAAAAGAACTTCACAAACAAGAACTTGCTTTGCTTCAAGAGCAAGTACGAAGTGGGCAAGGAGATACTGAAGGACTCTTGAAACAGATCTACGAACTCGTAAAGCGTGCGAGCTTAAGCTAAGAAACAAGAGTCAAAAGGGGGTGTATAGGTGTCCCCAACTCTTCATTGCAAGCCCTCGACTCCAAACTGTTCTTGTGGTATAATCCCGGTTACAGTTACATGGCGAAAAAAGGATCTTCACAAAAGAAAAGTGTACAGAAAAAACCTACGAAAAACGTAGCAAAGAAATCAAAAAACAAAAAGGTAGTAGCAAAGAAAAAAGCTACTCCTACCAAAAAGGTATCTGCGAAGAAAACATCTAAAGTAGTCAATGCTAAGAAATCCGTTAAAAAGGTTTCTTCTCCAAAAACAAAAGCTTCCGTTTCTAAAAAAAGTAAACCGGTTGTAGAGGTCAAGCCAAAGTATAAACCGAAGGCATTTACGATTAAAACAGGTCCATCGAAACCAAAAGTTGCCGAGAAACCTAAAAAGATAACGACACGTGAACAAAATGAGGTAGAGCTTCTCCAAAAAGGAAAGGAGCGTGGTTTTATTACGTATGATGAGATCATTCGTTATTTCCCGACCATTGAGACAGATATTCTCTATCTCGAAGAGTTGTATCAGAAAATGGAAGGTGCAGGAATTGACGTCCTTGAAGGAGGAAACCTGCTCGATATGGATGAAGATGCGAAGCTCACAGGCGGAGACAGTACACATGATTCGATTCAAATGTACCTTCGCGAGATTGGACAGTATCCACTCATCTCAGGCGATGAAGAGCGAGAACTTGCTAAGCGCATCGAAAAAGGTGATCAAGAAGCAGCAACGCTCCTTGCGAAGGCAAACCTTCGTCTCGTGGTGTCTATTGCAAAGAAGTATGTCGGTAGATCAAGTGACCTCACACTCCTTGATCTCATTCAAGAGGGAAATCTCGGACTTTTTAAGGCTGTAGAGAAGTTCGACTTCACAAAAGGATTTAAGTTCTCAACGTATGCGACATGGTGGATTCGTCAGGCGATCACACGTGCGCTTGCAGATCAGTCACGAACGATTCGTATTCCTGTGCACATGGTAGAAACAATCGCCAAGTACAAACAGGTGGTACGCCGACTTTCCCAAGATCTCGGCCGTGATCCGCTTGCAGAAGAGATTGCTGTTGAAATGGGTGTCGATGTAGAGAAGATTCACGTGATTGAAAACATCAACCAAGATACAGTGTCACTTGAAAAGCCGATCGGAGATGATGACGACAAGTCAACACTCGGTGAATTCATTGCAGATGACAAGATACTTTCTCCTGACCAAGAAGCGTCACACAGAATCCTTGCAGACCAAATCAATGAAATTTTGGATGATCTTTCTCCAAAAGAGCGCAAGATTGTGGAGATGCGAAACGGACTCGGTGAGTTTGACGGTGTGATGCACACACTTGAAGAAGTAGGTGCTGAGTTTGGTGTCACGCGTGAGCGTATTCGTCAGATTGAAGCAAAAGTACATGAGAAGATTCGGTCTCATGATAAGGCGGAACGACTTCGAAACTACTAACATGGAAATCATCCACGCCATCGTAGATACTGTGGTGACAATTGTCCCGAAAAAAGTATATCTAGGGCTAGTGATTGCTTTCATTGCTGTTTGTTTGATTGGTATAGCTTATTTCAATTTTAGGTAATCCTAAGGAACATGAATACAAAAGCGACACCTACGGTGCCGCTTTTGTATGTTGCTATCTCTTGTGTATTGTCTACTGTCTATGTACTCGCGACTAGTAACAAACTTGGTATCCGTTTTGGTAGTAGCACCCACTGTATGAGTTTGTGTAGGAGGTGTTTCCAAACGAATTACTCACGCTATTTAAGAGTCCACTTGAGTAGCCCGGGTACCATGATCCATTCGAATAGCCGTAGGTGTAGTATTGAGAAGGTGATGATGTGTACTGGCTGTATTGGTATGATGGTTGGTATGTCTGGTACTGATAGGTTGGATAGCTATACGAATACGTGTACGACGGACTAGTGTATTGGTATTGAGTACTGTAGTAGCTACTGTATCCGCAGGTGCCAGTATAGAGCTGTTCACTTCCGAGCGACTGACCAGTATATGGATTGTAGTAGTACGTAGTACATCCTATCGTGTAGGACGCTCTTGCGCTTGTGGTCGGGTAGGTTGTTGGGTACGTTGGGTAGTAGAGGTTACCAGCGTATGCAGTAACAGCTCCTGTAAGAAGGAGAAGTAGAAAAGAAAAAGTGGTGAGTAGTTTTTTCATGGTGGTAGTTGGGGCGTGCTCTCTATACTGACGGCACGTCTCTTGTAGATAGTACACGTATTCCTTGTTTGTGTAAAATCCAAAAAAGCATTGCAAAGTAAAGGAAAATGTGGTACTGTGTATAGACTTTAGACAAGAGACTTTTAGATTCTAGATACTCCAAAAGGAACTGTGTGTATCTACTGTCTAAAGTCTAGTGTCTACAATCTACACGTATGTTAATTGATCACATTACACTTTCTGTTAAAGCGGGCAAAGGAGGCGACGGCGTTGTTAGATGGCGCCGCGAGAAGGGTATTCCCTTTGGTGGACCAGCAGGAGGAGATGGAGGAAAAGGAGGTGATGTGTATTTTCGTGTTGTGCGAGATATTCAGGCGCTGTCTGTATACAAGCACAAAGCAGAGTGGGAAGCACCCTCAGGTGAAGCAGGACAAAAGCGTAGTATGCACGGAAGTTTCGGAGGAGATCTTTACTTGAATGTTCCCGTTGGTGCTGTGATCTATAACAAAGAATACGACAAGTCATATGAGTGTCTCGAAGATGGACAGGAGATTCTTGTGCTTCGTGGAGGAAAAGGGGGTCTTGGAAATGAAAAATTTAAAACATCCACTAACCGCACACCGGAAGAATTTACAAAAGGTGAGCTCGGTGAGTTTGCTACGTTTGAGATAGAACTTAAGCTTATTGCAGATGTGGGTATCATCGGTCTACCAAATGCTGGCAAGTCTTCTCTTGTGAATGCACTCACACGCGCTGGTGCGAAAGTGGGAGATTACCCATTTACAACGCTTGAACCAAACCTAGGCGCATATTTCGGATACGTGCTTGCAGATATTCCAGGACTCATCGAAGGAGCAAGTGAAGGAAAGGGTCTTGGACACAAATTCTTGCGGCACATCACGCGTACACGTGTGCTCGTGCATCTTGTTTCTGCAGAAAATGATGACGTTGCAAAAGAATATATAACGATCCGCGAAGAACTTGGTAAATTTGATAAAGAACTTTTGAAACGAGATGAGATTGTTGTGCTTTCAAAGGTAGATACCGTTTCGGAAGAAGATATACAAAAGAAAAAGCAAGCGCTTGCGAAGGTATCGAAGAAAGACGTTGCGGAACTATCACTCTTTGATGACGCAAAAGTGAAAGCGTTTGGGGATTTTTTGATAAAGATCTTAGACAAGAAACAGTAGATAGTACAAGAAAAAGCATCGTAGTCTTTGACTACGACGCTTTTTCTTGTACCACTGTCTGTTGTCTACTGTGTAGTATCTTGGTTCAGCAGATTCATCGTAGATCCTGGGGTCCAGATGCCCACATGGCGAGTATCCAGGTGCATACATTTCGCGAGTGTGTATGCCACGGAGTTTGAGTTGATGGTTTCGTTACGCAAACTGACGCCGTATGGAGGATAGGGTATGTTTTGAGTGTTGATAGGTTCTTCGCAACGCTTCGCTTCATCCCATAACTCCACCATGTCTTTCTCTTTTCCTTGTGTCAAAATGATGCCGGGCAAACTCTTCGGTGCTAAGTATTTACCGTGATTGAATTCCCATACTTGTAGTATGTCTGTTTTTTTGGAGCCAACATATTTCCACTGCTTGGTGTCTTTATCTGTGGCAAGACCGTGGAGTTCAGAGACGATAGATCCACTCTCATCTCGAAGGGCTAAGTAGTTGTGTCCAGCAAATCCAAACAAGAGTGGATGTTGCATGAGTTGTATACTCCAGGAGCCTTCAGCTGGTTTGGGTATGGGTCGTACAATTGAATTGTGCGTTGTACCATAGATAATCGCACACGAAAGAACTACCCACAGTACATCTTTAATGAGTCTTGGTGTGATGGCGTTCTTGAGCATGCAGTGAAAAGAGTGCTACCTGAGAGCTTCTTTAAGCAATTCTTGGAAGAGGCCTGGATTTCCTGCGCCTTTTGATTTCTTCATTGCTTGTCCTACGAAATACATAAACATGGCTTCCTTTCCAGCTTTGTAGTCTGCAACTTGTGTCGGATTTTCTGCGAGAACCTCTGCGATAATTACCTTCAATGCTTCAGGATCGTTTTTTTGAATAAGTCCTTGTTCTTCTGCCGTTTTTCGCACGTCGAGAGTAGTGTCTTTGATCATGAGAGGAAGGAGGTCCTTGGCACCTCGAGATGAAAGTTCACCATGAACGATCATGTCCACCAGTGTTCCAAACGAAGCAACGGTAGGGAAATGTGATGGCGTTAGTGCTTGCATATCTTTCTTGAGTAATCCAAAGATATCTCCCACGAGGTAGTTCGCTGCAAGTGTTGTGTAGTTTTGGTCTTTACCAGCAGTCAGTTCGTCAAAATAGATCGCGACATCTGGATCGCTTATGATGATCTCAGTTGCTTCATCTTTGAGTCCTGCAGCAAGTAGTCGAGCCCTGCGAGATGCTGGGAGCTCTGGAATTTCTTTCTTGAGTTCTTCATTGTTAAACAGTTCGCTTAAGTAGAGCTTTGGTAGATCTGGATCAGGGAAGTATCTATAGTCGTGTGCGTTTTCTTTTTTACGCTGTGAAAATGTTTCCATCTTGTTCTCGTCCCACCCTCTTGTTTCTTGTACTACTTTTTCGCCACGTTCAATGAGGTCGATGTGGCGTGCGACTTCGTATTTTATTGCTTCTTCAACAGAGCGAAATGAATTCAAGTTCTTTACTTCGCATTTAGTGCCGAATACGTTTGGATCTTTTGATACAGAAATGTTTGCTTCCACGCGCATCTGCCCCATTTCCATGTTTGCTTCTGATGCACCGACATACCGAAGGATGCGTTGCAGTTCACGCGCAAATGCGGAAGCGTCTTCTGCTGAGTGGATGACTGGTTCCGTCACAAGTTCCATAAGTGGGACACCTG
This sequence comes from Candidatus Parcubacteria bacterium, assembly GCA_039798825.1. Lineage (GTDB taxonomy): Bacteria > Patescibacteriota > Minisyncoccia > Phycocordibacterales > UBA5272 > UBA11704. The sequence continues at coordinate 15,340 of JBDKFI010000006.1, forward strand.
CTCGATTGTAGTCCACAAGTGTGTAGCCTTTTTGGTCATGAGAAGATTTCGCAGTATCTTCTTCGAGATGAATGCGTGTGAGTGCCACGCCATTAATTGCTCCACCTGATACAATAGGGAGTTTGTATTGTGAAAGCTGGTACCCTTTTGGGATGTCTGGATAAAAGTAGTTTTTGCGGTCGAATTCTGTGAAGTCTGCAATGTTCGCTCCAACAGAAAGCCCCACCTTGATCACCTTCTTGATTGCTTCTTTGTTTGGAACAGGGAGTGTCCCAGGATGTGCCATACACACCTCGCAAATGTTTAGGTTTGGGGTGTCTGCTTGAGGGTCGTTGGTACACCCGCACCACATCTTTGAATTTGTGTGCAGCTCGGCGTGGACTTCCAAGCCGATAGTAGTGATATAGTCTGACATTATCAGGGTATTATACCAAAAAAAAGAGCCCCGCGCATGCGCGGGGCTTTCAAGCGTGCTCTCCGTTTAGATGCCGAGGAACGAGTAGAACTCTTCCTCATCTGCGAACCCGTAGTGGTTCGCAATGCGCCGCATCTGCGCGTGTTCCATGTCCCGAGTGATCCCCAGGTACTTGGCACGCTCCCGGAAGCTTTCATGCTTTGTCATGGAGTAGAGCTTCGAGCCGACGATTGCGGCAAGAAGGGGGTACTTCACGGAACCTTTGGCTGTGAGTCTTTCCCACTCTGCGTAGAGTGCCTGAAACGCCGCCTGCTTGGAAGCTTCGCCGAAGTGCGGTACGCGACCAAGCAAGAAGTCTGGAGCATAGAACACTTCGAGGTCGCCGACTTCGCGCATCTTTTCGGGGATAGTTTCTCGCGCCGCAAGGCCGAGGTCTCGATGCTGGTAGCATCGTTTGAAGAACACGTAGGCTCCAACGAGGTCTCCATTCCTGAGCAGATACTTGATCTGACTGTAGTAACTGCTCGTCATGTGCTTGTGCTCGTGGTAGAGGGTGCCGTACTTCTCGCGGTCAGTCTCAACCATCTTCTCTGCGAGCGCGATCACACGAGCAGGGTTCGGTTGGAGTGGTTGCCCAGCATCATTCCGCGCCCAGGAGAGTTCGTACCACTCCTTGGCGTAGTTGGTGGGGAGATTTTTCTTCTCCGCGCGAATCCTCTTGTCGAGCTTTTTCACGTACCGTTCTGCAAGTTCGTCGATGTAGTAAAGAAACCACGTCAACGGCACGATGCACGCAACGAGGATCATCGAAAGATATTTCACAACCGTCCAAGTCATTTCTGTCTCCGGTGGGGGATAGGGCGAAAGTGCCTCTTATTTTATTATACTATAAAAATCTGACTTGTCAATTATAGAACTTCAATGAGTTTCGCAAACGAAAGGTATTTTTTGTTCCAGGTTTCTTGACGCTTCGCGTATTGCATACTTTTGGTGATGATCATTTCTTTCATCGCATCTTCTGACAGTGTTCCTTCCAGGTATGCGCCAATCACCTCGTACTCAATGCCAAATTTTTTCATAGTCTCTGACGTATATCCACGTGTCATGAGTCCGCGCACTTCTTCTATCATGCCAAGCGCAAGTCTTTTCTCTAAGCGTTTGGTGATGCGGTTGCGCAAGAGGTCTCTCGATGCATGCATGAGATACAGTTCTGTTGGATGAAGAAGGCTCGGTGTCTCTACCTGTGGTACGTATCCGAGTTCGTGCACTATTTCAAGCGCCCTGATGAGTCGCACTTTGTTGTATCTATCGACGGTGTCTGCGCGATACGGATCTTTTTCTGCGAGTTCTCGAAAGAGTTCGTCTACATCTTTCTTTTCTAGTTCTTCGCGTAATGTTTCGTTCGGCGATACCCCAGGCAATGGGGTGTTGTAGATGAGTGCATCGATGTATTGTCCTGTACCACCACAGATGATGGGTGTTTTTCCACGAGCGAGTATCTGTTCTAGGATTGGCTGTGCGAGACGTGCGTATTCTGCGACAGAAAATGGATCTCCTACATCGATCACATCAAGCATGTGGTGTGGGATACCTCCCATTTCTTCGCTTGTTATTTTCCCTGTCCCGATATCAAGACCTCTGTAGACCTGCCGAGAATCTGCAGAGATGATTTCTCCATTGTGCTGTTGGGCGAGTTTGACTGCGAAGTCACTTTTTCCGCTTGCGGTAGGGCCAGCGACTACGATGATGTTATGAGAATGAGATAACGACATGTGTGTATTCTATAGAGTTTGACCAGAAAGACAAGGAGTGGTAATTTTACATTTAAAATTTAAAATTACATACGCGGCGTGATAAACTAGCGATTACGATCTATCAACTACCCATGATTATTCTCTATACAAAAGATAACTGCCAGTATTGTCAAAAAGTAAAGCACGCATTTCTTATGGGAAATGTGTCCTATGAAGAACGCAACATCAAACATCCTGAATATTTGAAAGAAGTGCAAGGATATGGTGCACACACGATGCCGTTTCTTCTGGATACATTCACTAATACTACAGTTTCTGGATCAGACGAGATCATTGAATACGGAACTGAGTATAGTTTTTAAATAAAAAAGTCGCCTCGTGGGCGACTCGTCGATCCTCGGACCTGCCTGCTACTGCAGGCGGTTCGGGCTCACGCACTTGGAGTGGTCACCGCCCGACGGACAGCTTCCCTTCACCCCGGCGCAGGCGTTGCGGCAATTGATACCACCCTGTTTCCGGTCGCAGGGCGGGGTTTCATCTGCGAGCCGCAAAGCGGCAACCTCCCGCAATTTCTTTTCGTTGCTCGGTATCCCGTGATTCGCTGTCGTGTGCGGCATCCGTTTCTCCGTGGGTTGTCTCAACCTTGCACCTGCAAGGTTAGAGAACTATATCCTATCACCTTTTTTTCTCGTATGCTAGTATGTATACACAAATAAATTGCCGGAGTGGCTCAAGGAGCGAGGAGCGACGAAGACTTCCGCAGTCTCCAGACGAAGGAAGAGAATGGTTCCATTCCGGATATGGGTCAAATATTTTTGTAGTATTACATAACAGTAGAAAGTAAAAATAATAATGCCGGAGTGGCGGAATGGTAGACGCGCACGACTCAAAATCGTGTATCGCAAGGTGTGTGGGTTCGAGTCCCACCTCCGGCACATGAATAGAAAAACCTCACATAACGAAGTGTGAGGTTTTTCTATTCACTGTGTTCTATGAGAAGCAAAGCGCCTGCGCGCTTTGCGCTGGGGCTCGAATAGGGGTCGCGGAGCTACTTCGACGAGCTTGCGAGGAGGAGCTCTGTGACCGAGTCTCTCCTCCGGCACAACATTGACAATAATCATATTATATAGTATAGTATGATTATTGTACTTTTAAGGGGCTCCCAACATGGCTATCGTATCAAAAAATCACCTTGCTGGTGGTAAGTATACGGGTAGTCATACAACCGTAATACCTACCGCCAGGATTGTCTGTGATATCGCCAACGCGTGTCAAGACGTTCAGAAGATCTCTTTGGGCTTCATCAAAACTGGGCTCAAGTCAAATGGAGTTCAGTCGGTGAAAATCATTGATGAGTGTGAGAACATCTTACTCGTCGTCAAAGGTAACACCTCTGCCCAAGAGATACGCGTCTATGCAAGCAACGTCCACAATGCAAAGCTTGCAATCGCGCGTGGTGCTAGAAACAACAACCTGCGGATCGGTTTCCGCAAGGACGCAGAATGACCCCGACGTAGATCGGGGCATTTTTCATTTTAAAATTCTCTCTAAGGCTATACATGACTTTTTCATATCACTTGAATATTTACAAAGTTCAGAAAGCAACCCACATCCGGCACAGCTGTAAAACCCCTTCTCATGAGAAGGGGTTTTACTATTGACAACATATTTCTGTATGCTATACTATACGTACGAGTTGCTTGTCGGTAAGCATAAACTCGTTGAAATAGTGTTACCGACTAGCTGCTTCCGCGAGTAGGAAGACCACCGCCGGAGAACGTTCAATCGTTCCCCGGCTTTTCATTTCAGACGTTTTCCTTCAAAAAGAAAATCTACACATGTGTGTAGATTTTCTTTTAGGTTGTCGTCGCAGTATTTACAGTGCCTGGAAGTAGTAATCAGAATAATATGAACATTCTGGGTATGACCATGCGTAGCTATCAGCACAGTGTCCTGTTGGTCGTACGTACGGAGCGCGTATCCAGGTATTTACTGGGTAGTCATACTGAAATTGAAATAGTGGAAGTTCGTTGTACCAGGCATCTACACATCTGTAGCCATTCCAGTACTGATAGTATGAACATGCAGGAGGAAGAACTACAGTGCTAGGTGTTGGTATGTACGTACACATGAAGCTGTGTGCGCCAGGATAGAGCAATACTTCTGTTTGTACAGAATAGCTTGGACATGTACATGAGGGTGCTCCTGGGTAGAAAGGGAATGTGTATTGCCTATTTACTTCACACACTGGGGTAGGGGTGGTTGGAAGTGTGTTCCAAACACATTGACTTGTGTATCCGTCATTACTCCATACGGTTGATCCATCTGGACATGCACACTGAACTCCTATCGCGATATATGACATACCAGGAGTTGCTTGAAGACAAAGAGGAAGACTATTTGTTGGTTGAGCTTGCGTGCTTGGCCCAAAAACCGCCTGCGCATTCACAGGAAGTGTAGAAATGCCATACAGGCTTGTAAAAATAAGGGCGAGTGCCAGAGTCTTGTTCATAACATTTATTATATAACATTTAGCGATAATGTCAAATAAGCATCGATAGGCATTTTGTAATTAATCATCGTGTTAGGTTGGGGTTTGTGTTCATTTTTAAATTATAAATTTAAAATTCTACCAAGTAGTCATGGTATACTCATCACACTATGGGACACGTAGAAACTTCTATTTTTTGGATTGAAACTGAGAAAATCATTCCGAATCCGTATCAGCCACGTCGCGAGTTCGACCAGGATCGTTTGAAAGAGCTCGCAGATAGCATACGACAGTACGGTGTGCTTCAACCGCTTGTGGTATCTCGTGTAGAAACCGTTCTTCCAGATGGCGGAATCAAAGTTGAATACGAGCTCATCGCAGGAGAGCGTAGATTGCGCGCATCTAAACTTGCAGGTGTCACACAGGTGCCAGTGGTGGTACGTACTGGAGACGATAGTCGAGCAAAGCTTGAACTTGCTATCATCGAAAACTTGCAACGAGAAGATCTTAATGCGGTTGAACGAGCACAATCGTTCCAACGTCTCGCGGATGAATTCAAACTCACGTGGGCAGAAGTGGGACGCAAGATGGGAAAGAGTCGAGAGTATGTATCAAACACCGTGCGCATCCTCATGCTCCCGCAAGATATTTTGGATGCTCTCTCTAAGGGTCAGATCTCAGAGGGGCACACGAGACCACTTCTCATGCTTATTGATCGACCGCAGGAACAGATGACACTCTTTAAAGAAATGATGGTGCGCAAGATGACAGTACGTGAAGCGGAGTCGATCGCCCGACGCATTGCATTTGAAAAAGTTCGTAAAAAGGATTTGTTTATGACACCAGATGTGGTGGACATGGAGGAGAAGCTTGCAGAGACGCTTGGTACACGTGTTCAGATTGAACCTCGTGAGCGCGGTGGGCGTATTTGGATTGACTACTTCTCTCACGAAGAGTTGCTCGCGCTTTCTATCGCCATCAGAAAAGCTGGGGAAGCAAAAACCCATAAGGGTATGTTTGATACCTTAAAGGAAGAAGATATACAAACGCTTCAAGAAGTAGCTCCAACGCCGCGTTTCATTCAACCGGTGACAGATGATGAGTTGACGCACCTTAAGGAGCAGATACTAGACAACAGACAGGAGACAACAGACAGTAGACTAGAGACTACGAAGCAAATTCAGGAACAAGTGATCAATGAGCCGGAAGCGATTGCTGTGGATGATCGTTCAACGGAAGAGGTGAAGGCAGATGAACAGACAGAGGCTGATCTCTATAGTGTGAAGAATTTTGCACTTTAAGGTTGTTGGTTATTGTTAAGACTGGAAGCAAGAAGCGGGGGGGGGGGGGGGGGGGGGGGGGGGGTAGGGTGGTGTGTTTAGTAAAATTGTAAAAAAATAA
>JBDKFI010000007.1:0-20832 GCA_039798825.1 Candidatus Parcubacteria bacterium
ACGTCTTGGTGTCGAAAGTACGCCAAGCGATGAAAGACACTGGTGCAAAAACACTCATCGTAGGTGGGGGTGTGAGTGCCAACATCATGATACGCACTTCTCTTGGTGCACTTGCAGAGGAGGAAGGTTTTCAACTGTTCATTCCAGACAAAACACTGTCGACTGACAACGGACTCATGATCGCGGCGACCGGACTTCTCCACATCGCACATGATGCGACACCGAAAAAGAAACTTGAAGCAAACGGTTCGTGGTCAATTGAAACGAGCTAACATGGAGAGTGGGCGACAAAAAAGCGACATCGTAGATGTCGCTTTTTTGTCGCCTCGCAAACCGTCGTGGTGAGCGTGGCATGCTCCAAAATAAGTGCCTTATGTGAGCGCGGTCGCCCACCGCGACGAATCGCGATCAAGCTTCCACACAACTAGTATACACGCACACCTTATGTCTGTGAATAGTCTATCTGTACCCTCTTTTTTTAAAATCTACAAACCCCCAAACGGACAGTATCAAGGTTACAGCAAGAGCAATAAAGAAGCTAGGATATAGTGGCAGTTCAAGCACGAAATACACATATGCCCCAACAGAGAAACCGAGCAATCCAACGAGTATATCCACCACAACGTTCATAGAAGGTTCTATGATACCCATAAGCCACTCAAAAAGCTCCCATGCAAGTAAGAGACCAAGCGAATAGAGAGCGGACTGAATGAGCGTATACCCTGCCCAAGAGAGTGCTCCGGATAACACAAAACCAGACAAAATATGTACAACTGACCACAGGTCAACATAGGTTCCATGTTTCCAAATATCCATCTTTGTAGTCTATCACCAGAAACGTAAATGGCCACCCGGAGGTGACCATTTGCGCAGGCATTCATTCATTTTGTGGGCACGCCATAAAGCGCTCACCAGATAAGTGTACCTCTCTCTTTTCTACTTAGCAAGTAGCTGTTTGATGTACGCATCCACCTCTGCTCCGTAGTCTGGATTTCGTTTCTTGAGCTCAGTCAACATCTCGATTGCTGCAGCTTTTTGACCAGTCTGAACGAGTGCAGTAAGCACATCAGAGTCGAAAGTATCTAGTGTTGATTTCGAAGCAACGTATGCCTTTGCTTCATTGAACTTTTTCGCATAGACAGAAGCAAGGAGGTATACCTTCGCTGCACCGCCGTACGCAGGCGCTAGATCAAATGTTTGCTTTGCAAGTGTGTACGCTTGCTCTGTTTTCCCTTGCAGGAGATACGCTCGCACAAGATCAAAGAGTATCAACTGCTTCTTAGGAGCGAGTGTTTGCGCTTCTGTGAGTACTTCTTCGGCGCGTGCACCTTCTTGTATGCCATTGTAGAACATACCGTAAATAGAAAGCATACGTACGTCTTTATTGTGTGACGGATACGATGCTTGTATCTCACGCTCGATACCTGTGAGAAGACCATTGAGTGCGTTCACAGTTCTATCTCTATCTACCTGCGGCACATCTTTCGGAATGGTAATTTGCGCCATTTTGACACCTGTTTGAAGATACTGCTCACGCGCCTCCATACTTCCAAGCGTATTCATGCCGATAGCTTTTTCAAACGCATGCTGTTGTACCACGATTGCATCTGCAACGGTCATGGTTTGAAGAAGTGATTGTATATCAAGACCGCGAACAAGATTTCTGTTCACGATAAATGGACGCATGACACACACGTACATAATCGCCACAAGCGCTATACCTGCAATCGGCGCCCACACCATATCCACCTGGTCTTTGTCGAACGGTTTTGTAGAAGAAGATTCCCCTCGTGTCCCTGTTCTCTGCGCAATGTACGCAAGAATGAAGAAGAAGAGTATGTAGCTTGTAAGGTTATCGAATACAAAGATATTGTGGACGAAGTACCCCGCAAGCGCACCGGTCAGTATCACTCGTTCAACAAACGGCATATCGTTTTTTCTCCACCACATAACATACAGCGCTGCTCCGTAGAGTGAAAGATAAGCTATCAAACCAAGTGCCCCAGCCGCAACAAGCCAATCGAAGAACACATCGTGTGACCTGTCGTACCAACTCTCAAGCATCCACATTTTCTCTGGGATAAACTTACTTGCAAAGATATAGCTGAAGTTCTCTTGTCCGTATCCGAGAATCGGCTTTTCTTTCCATGCTTCATAGCTGATCTTCCAAATAGAAAGACGACTCATACTTGTAAGATCGTTCGGCGAAATACTTGCGAGACGAGCAAGTGTCGGTGAGTTCTGAACAAACGAAGCAGTCTTTATCTGCTGAAATCCTACGATGATAAGGATGATAGCAATGAACACAGCAGCACCAACTTTACGGAACTTCTCCTTCGCAATGACAGACACGGAAAGCGCAACCACCAAAAGAATACAAGCATACGCGTAGCTTAGTACTGAGAAGTAGTCGAGAAACGCGTTGTCGATAAAGAGCGCGCTTGCCAGGTACAACCCATATGCAAGGGATGACACGCCTGCCACAGCCACCTGCCACTTCGAATCTGACCATCTGAACACAAAGGTGCTGAGCGCAACAAGAAGTCCAACCACAAGACCGATTTGCGTACCGCGAGTGCCTGTATAAAACAAGGCAATGAGGTTAAGCGCGATCAAGGTTGGATAGATGAACCGAACAGGTGAATGCGTACGCTGCACCCACAGAAGCGTAAGGATACACATGAACATCAAACAGTAAATCGCAAAGTACGCGGAGTTTCCAATCGTTGCATCGAGGCGGTTTTCACTCATGTGAATAGGAAAATGTTCTGCGAAAAACGCTGCGATATTCGGAAAGTGTGTAGAGAAAAAGTACCCTGGCGCGCCGAGGAGCTGACCAAATCCAAAGATGAGTACGAGTACATTTGAGACAACAAGAGCGGTAAAAGCCTTCGAATAGTCCGCAGCACTTCTAAGCATTGCAGAGAGGACGACAAAGTATGCGAAGAAATGCAGGTGCGCAACATATCCTTCCATGCGCTCAAAGTTGCTCCAAAAACTTCTAAATGGATCGACACCAAAAATATCTGCAAGGAGAAGTACTCCCATGAAAATACTGTATGCAATCAGAATCGGAGACTTACGAATAGAAAGTCTGTACGACGCATCCTTAAGAGCAAGGACAACCCACGAAAAGAATGCAACCTCTACGAGAATACGAAAGATGAAATTTTTCCCTGAGATAAATGGGAAGTACAAACCTGATGTTCCCCAATTTGGAATGTCTAATCGATGGCCTGTCGCAACATACAGCGCGACAAATGGAATAGTAACGAGACACACCCAGATCACTTGTTTTAGAATGCTTTGCATACAATACGTTATTTGGTAGTCAATAATATACCCTAGTGTATCACGACCTCGTAATCTTGACTGAACTTGTTTAGTGTATTGTTACAGAGATTTCCTTCCAATGTAGAGATGCATATCCCCCACTTTGTCTTTCCATGAGTCAAAAACTGCCTTGTTGTCGTTCCTTCTAGAGAGGAGGTAATCTCTCTCAGAGACTGCTGTTACGTCATACTTGGCAAGCTCTTCACGAATACTCTGCCAGTCGATGTGGTCGTCTGGGAACACGTGTATGTCACCCTCACGCTGATATCGTGGATTAAAGAACATTCGGATAATGCGGTCGATGTAGTTCGTTATGTGAAGGTATTTGCTTATATCAAACGCTGATGCACGCTTCATGTCGGCTCTGTATGCATCAAGCGCTCCAGTCCATGATGATGCAGACGCTTCGTGATCAATGTAAAGAACGCCACCATTTTTAAGAACACGAGCAAATTCTTTCATGAGCGAAAGATAGTCCGGCACGTGATGAAGCACCGAGTACATAGCAACCATGTCCACACTTCCATCTTGAATACCCGCAAGGTCAACACCGTTTACAAGAAATGTACGCACCTCCTGCGCATACGTTCGTGACGCAACTAGGTCAAGAAATCCTTGTGACACATCAGCAGCGATGACCGATGCTCCGGCATCTGTGAGATGTTGCGTCAAATTACCAGCACCACACCCAAAGTCAAGAACAGTGAGATGTGAAGAGTTTGTCCTTACTTCCTGCAGTGCTTGCAAGAGAGCGCTTTTGAGACGAACCTGCTCGTGGGTGTTATAGATCTCACCATGTATCTTTTCGTACTGCTTTGCGATCTTATTGTGAACTCGAATGTTGTGCGAAAGTGGAGATTCTCCCATAGATACCTGCAATTATACCACGATGATATACTGGATATATTCATGGCAATTCCGAAAATAATTCACTACTGTTGGTTTGGTAAGAACGATAAGGGGGCTCTTATTGAAAGCTGTATCGCAAGCTGGAAAAAGCATTGCCCTGACTTTGAGATTCGAGAATGGAATGAAACCAATTTCGACACCAACTCTCATCCATTTACTAAACGTATATACGAGGAAAAGAGGTGGGCGTTTGTTTCCGACTATGCACGATTAAAAATCCTACATGAAGAAGGTGGCTTTTACCTCGACACAGATATGCTTCTTCTTAAGGACCTTTCCGTATTCTCTTCATACGACTGTGTATTGGGTGAAGAGGAACCAGGACTCATTAGCGCTGGCATGATCGGAGCAACACAAGGTCACCCTTTCATCTCAGAATCTATGAAGTACTACGATACGATTTCTCAACTCGAGACAATTCCCCGCATTTTAACAAAGGTATTTGCAGGATATGAAAACAAAAATACTATCCATGTCCTGCCACCAAAAATGTTTTATCCGTTTGATTTCCACAGCATTGGCAAATACCACGGGCAAGAGCTAGGACAAGGCGTGTACGGTGTTCATATGTGGAATTACTCATGGGGTACACCGTTTGCTCGATTTATGAAAAAAACTCCACTTTATAGAACAGGAGTAAGGGCTACTGAAATGCTCGGAGTAAAAAAAATACTTAAGAAACTCTTAGGGTTTGTATAAATATGCGCTTCAGTATCATCACACCAACCTACAAACGAGCAGAGCAACTTTTGCGCGCTGTTCGGTCAGTGCAAGCGCAAACATACAAAGATTGGGAAATGATCATCGTGAATGACTCCCCTGACGATGCTTCCTACACCTCATTTGCCACATCGATTGATGATGCACGTATCCACTATCACGCAAATCACACAAATAGTGGCGTGAACGCTTCCAGAAATAAAGCACTCGATAGTGTTTCCGCATCATCGGAATGGATTATCTTCTTAGACGATGATGATTACTTGGCTCCGGACACACTTCAAGAACTACAGGCTTTAATCACGTCGCACCCAAATAGACAGTGGTTCATCACTAATCGCGCACACAAAGATGGGACACAGATCACGCAGATTCCACGTCCAGAAACTGCATATTCCTACATTCGCGATTATCTCATCTTGCGAAGGTGCAGAGGGGACGTGACGCATATCATACGCACAAAAGCGCTTCACGGTATACGCTTTCCGCTTCATGTAAAACAAGGAGAGGAGTGGCTCTTTTTCTACCAGCTCGGTATGAAGGAGTCTATGTTCTACCACGATCACAACAGCACCATAAGCGACGGTTATGCAGAAACTGGCCTCAACTTCAGAAAACGATCACGCTATGAGCGACTCGAAACGCTTTCAGTCTTGTTGTATGAAGCGTCCGCTCGCGGGTTTGCCTATCGTCCCACATTTCTCCTCTATCTCTTCATTCGACTAGTTCGAATCCTTTTTAAGGAAGCTTAGCCCACGCAGGTGGTGTGCGTCCAGGTATGTACCCATCTAAAACTGCGTGGAGGATGTAGAACAACGTACGCACGGTATGTCGATTGATACCGTACCGAATACAACCAAGCAACATAAGCGAACTTGTCCATATGGCAATAGCGCAAGCGAGCACAACAGCTGCTTGATGAGTGTTGCGCCTTGAAATAAGCACCATGTTACGGATACGGTAATACACTTTAAACGGTTGAGTGTTCTCACTAAACAAGCCGACTACTTGCGACCCTTCACCAAATGACATCTCGATATCAAAAATCTTTGGTGACCAGCATACATAGGATTCATACCCCAATCGTTTAATACCCCATGAGTATTCGATATCATCTCCGTACAGCACTAATGCAGTATCTGGTAATGGCGCACGTCGTATCGCATCGATAGGTATAAACGATCCACCGTATACAAAACTTTCGTTTGGAACAATAGAAAGAGGTTCATCTCGTATCGGGGTAGACGCTGTTTTGATACCAAGAAGTTTGAAAAACGTTTGTATCTTCTGAAAAGATATCATTTCAAAAAAGGTTCCTTTAGGGATGGTTTGAGGTTGCGATGTAGAAAAAAACACATCTTCGTTGTGCGGTATGTTGACTCTGTTCCCCGCAAGAACAACATCGCGCCCGAACTCTTGCATCTGGCGTAGAAAGATTTCTACCGAACCCTCTTCTGGCACATTGTCATCATCCAATATAAAAACATACTTACAATCTATGGTGCGCACATAGTCGAGTCCTACATTAAATCCACCTGCTGATCCGAGATTTTTTTCCTGACGAAGGATGGTGATCTCTTTGGTATACCGCTCTACACCAGCTATCATTTCGTCTTTATTATTCGATCCATTATCGACAACAACTATCTTTGTTATATGTTCATCTTTATCAAGCGCATCAAGTACTTGAGAAAGATACTTCCACCTTCTTCCATAGGTTACCGTAAGGGCAACAACACTACTCTTCATATTTTTCTATAAACGCATCAATATCTCTACTATATATATCGTCTTTCCGCTCTTCGATAGTTTTTACATCCCAATCCCACCATCTCATACTAAGTAATTTCTCGATTTGATGTTCCTTGAACCTATACTTAAATGCTTTAGCAGGCACTCCTCCCACCACAGCATACGGCGGAACATCATCAACAACTAATGCTCCAGCACCAATAATAGCTCCGTCGCCTATGCGCACTTCCCCTAAAATTGTTGCACCGTAACCAATCCAGACATCATTTCCGATCGTTACACAACCTCGCTCATTTGTTTCCTTTGCGGTCTTTGTACTATCGATCCGATCAATTGGATATGTTGTAACGAAACCGCCCATATGATTTGCCCCTAAAAGAATGGTCACATTACTTGCGATTGAAACATAATTCCCAACAGACAAGGTGCTCTCTTTGTCGAAACATATAATCGAAGGGATTCCATACGTCCCCCTTCCCCACGCCACGATATACTTCTTACTTCGATAAAAAAGGTACTCTTCTTTCTTGTATTGAAAAAAAAGAAAGACCTTTGCACCAAAAGCTAATAACGAGTTCATGTTCTTTTAAAGACTTTTTTCAAAAGTGAAACAAGTACGGGCGGAAGAAAACTACGTACAGCATTTTTAAATGTACCCATCTTATACGAAAGATCTTTACCAGGACGAGCCTTAAACAGCGTTGTGTGTGCTGTATCACTCACTTTTTCACCGTTATCGACAGTATAGTAATACCAGGCGAGCGATTTTCGTGTAGACCCTTCTGGGAATGCGAGCGGATCAGGGTGTCCGTGATGAGAATTCTCAGAAGTAGTAAAAATTGCACAACGATTAAACAAAGGTGCTATTTTTTCAGAACACGCCCTCATATTTTCGTCCCATAGTTCAAGGTGCCCACCGTATTCATCTTTATATTCTTTATTTAAATACACGAGCACATTAATTCTACGGTAAAGCTTCAAGTTATCATAACGATTAAAATCAACATGCACACCAAGCCATCCTCCCGGTTTTGTTTGATGCATTCCTCCACCTGTGTAATATGGATCAGGTATAAGACCTTGTATGCCAGTCAAAGTTTCTAGGAATTGAAGGAATGGCGGTGTATTGAGTTGGTCAAGTACATAGCGTGTATATGGTGGAATTTTTTCATAGGTACTCGATGCAAGTTTCCCGTTCTCGGTTTCTGATTTATATTCTTGCCATTGCGTATCGTTAACATCAGGAAATTCCTCCAACACTTTGTCCAAAACTTCTGCTGGAAGAAAGTTGTCAAAAGATGTGTGTGAAAAAGGTTTTGCGTGCTGATATGTTTCAGCACGAGAAGTAGCAAGCTCCTCAAGGTACTTTTCTTTAAAAAATCGACTAGGGACTGAAATATTCATACAAATGAAGTATACCAAAAAGGGAATTTCTTTGCATTTACTATCTGGCACGAATATAAAAGGTAATTGCGACAAAAGTATACGCAATAGATGTTCCGAGTGCTGCACCAGTGAGCCCGAAAATTGGTGTGAGTGCGTATATAAGTACAATGTTTAATACTAGCCCAACAACAAATACAAACGATTGAAAGGCATGACGTTCTCGTGCACCATAAATAGCGAAATAGTGAAGCGTAACGAACATACCTGGAATCGAGAGAGCGTATGCTCGAAGTACAGAAACAGAATCGAGAAACTTGGAACCATACAAAATATCAATAGCAAAAGGTGCAAGTATGATAACAGCACACGCAATCATAATACCCACAGAAGCATACAATATGAGTACCTGTTGTGTTTTGTACTTCGAACGATCGTCATCTTTATCTGCAAACACAGCGACGTGTGTGACTAGAGCTGTGTATAATGTACCAGCCAAAAAGTTAGGCACTTCTGCTATTTTTACTGCAGCAGCATAGATACCTAGGGTATACGCATTTTCAAATGTAGCAAGCACAAGCTGATCGATACGGAGTATGAGTTGCCATAATGCGATAGCAATGATGCTCATACGTATCGAATACATAAATTGCGCGGTCTTGAGTAGGTTTGGATATACCCCAGCAAGAAAATCAAATCGTATCTTTTTGTGTGAGAGAAACAGCACAGCAAGCAGCACTCCGACGATGACGGTATCTATCGTACTTACAACCACAAATGCAAGAAGTGGAGCCTGCACATACACCAGCGCCACTTTTGCACAAAACAAAACAAGCGCTGAAACAACTTGAACTGTAGCTATGATTTTTGCACGACCAGATGCAACAGCGTATTGGTAAAACGCCATACATGAGGTGAGAACAAGTGGTGCAAACATGACGGTCGCCATCTGCGCGACATCTCGTGGCAAGATGCTCCATGCAAACACAATCCCCACAAGAGAGAGGATTGCTGTGACGTTTACTTTGTGACCAAAGTACTCTTTCACATCTCGAATCTGGTTATCACTTTTTGCCACTTTCCATGTAAAGTAAAAGTCCATGCCGATAGTGATCGTCATAAATGCAAGAAGGTAATTTTGTACGAAACTATACAAACCAACATTCACAGGACCCAAATATCGTGATGTAACAATGACACCAAAAAAAGAAAACCCCTGTACACAAACTTGTCCAATCGTATACCACGAAAGCTGCCCAAAAATGGGAAGCGTGGTCATCTTGATGAAGTCGCTAAATAGTCTTTTCATACGTCGTGTAGACATCCTGTAGTGCACGAATAATGTCCTCGTCTTTAGTGTTAAAGAGGCATGCCATGTACCCTTGTCCTTTGTACTCTACCATAGAACATTTTCGCTCTAAAGGATGACAGGTACATCCGATGGATGAGAAAAGCTCGACTCCATTTTGGTTGTATGAAAAACGAAACATATGCACACCCTTAAAATTAACCGTAACCGCTCGCGCATGAATCATATTGATGAGGTGGGCATTCCCTGTATGGACCGTGACATTAGCGCAAGCGTGCGCGTATACCGTAAGGAGTTTCTGCGCCGAAACAGCTATTATATACCGTATACGTTCCTCTGGTAAAGAGTGTGTCACCTGCTCAATAAACGCACGATCGGATGTTGCACCAGTAAAGACGAGTTTTGTTTCTGGAAAAAGTTCACATGCACGCTTACATAGATGTTGCCACCTTTCTACAGGAAGAGATCGATCTGGTCCGGAAGCTCGTATATGAAACACAATGTAGGGAGATGCATCAATGCCGCATTCTTGCAATACTTCAGGATGCTCGTGGTGTGCTAAAAACGGCACTCGTGATACTGGATGATACCCGAGAAATGTAAGCATCCTGTTTGCTTCTTCATAATAGAGCTCTGTATCTACGCACGCTGGAATGTAATTCGCCTTGCCAACAAATGATGCCGAGGAAACTGGGCCGCCTGGGATAGAAAACCCACAGAGTGAATCAAGTGCGACAATTCTACTTCTTGTGAAGAAACGTATATAGTATGCAAAAACCTTAAGGTAGAGTGGTGGTGGTATGGGGAGCACGAGCACATAACACCGCCTCCTCCAGATACTTGTGAGTACAAACGATAGTGTGCGGAACTTTCCTACAACAGAAGAAAAGCCAATCTGAGAAATCTGATCCTTGTATGGTGCTGCTAGTTCAAGCAAAAAAGGATTCGGATGTTTAAGTAGGATAGTGGAGGGTATCGATGTAGATTCATAGAACCGACTTGCCCAATCAATGATAAGGGCGTGATCGCCCACAGGACCTGCAGAGAGAAACACAAACTGTGAATACTTCCCGGGGTTGTGCGGCATCTCTCTTGCTTTCATGAGCACAGTCTACCATGCGGTATACTAATAAAAACCTATGAAATCCTACTACCCACTCTTGGACGTGTTGCGATATTTCGCAGCATTTTGGGTGATGAGCTTTCACTATTTCCTAGGGCTTTCTGGTGATCTTTCGTGGTATCGATATGGCAACTTGGGTGTGCCTCTATTTTTTATCATCTCGGGCTTTGTGATATCACAATCCGTGGCACATGTGACGCTTCGATCATTTGCGGTGGGACGTTTCATTCGCCTCTATCCCCTCTTTTGGATTATCTGTACGTGTACCTATATCTTTACACTTCTCATGCCTAATGGGCACCCGGTACTCTTTCCAGAGTACCTCATCAGCATGACCATGCTTGGAGAAAAGCTTGGAAACGCACTTGGGTACATACATCTCGTAGATGCAGCATACTGGTCACTTGTGGTAGAACTTTTGTTCTACGTCGCCATCGGCAGCTTCGTCTATCTTTTCTCGTGGAAACGTATCAGATGGTTTACCGCGCTATGGTTACTCATAAGCGCGACAGCCTTTTTCTTTCACGCAGATGATTCATTCTTTGCAAAGCTACTCCTCGTTCGTCACGCATCGTATTTCCTTTTTGGTATCACGCTTATGCTTGTGGTAAGTACACCATACAGCTCTCGAGTACAGAAGTTCTACGACTACTTGTTCCTTATCGGTGTCGGTATCTATGGCACCCTCATCTCACCTTTTGCTCTTCCGCCATATCTCACACCACATCCACATGACACCCTCATAGTTCTCGCGCTGCAAGCAGTGTTCTTCGTTTCTGTAGCGGCGCTTGTCTATCTATCATCATATGTAACACGAGAAAAAACCATTCACAGAATGGCTATCCTCGGCGGAATCACCTACCCTTTGTATCTTGTACATCAAACCGTGGGCAACACCATCATTGATTACTTTAAAGACTATGGAACTCTCGCTCTACGTGGTGGCGTGGTCATGATCTTGATGATTGGAATTGCATATGTCGCATATCGGTATGATAAAAAGCTTC
This sequence comes from Candidatus Parcubacteria bacterium, assembly GCA_039798825.1. Lineage (GTDB taxonomy): Bacteria > Patescibacteriota > Minisyncoccia > Phycocordibacterales > UBA5272 > UBA11704. The sequence continues at coordinate 11,537 of JBDKFI010000007.1, forward strand.
GCCATGCACTCACGCGCATACTACTTCCCGCCAAATAAATTCCTCCACCACTGCACAAGACGTGTATCTTTGGAAGGACTCATCTGTGGTTCTTGAGTTGTCGTTGCTGCTTTTGTTTGAGGTAGTGCTGTGGTTGCAACACCGAGCACTTTTGGTTGTGCACGAGGAACACTTACTGCTAGTTTTGGTTGCGGTACCATTGTCGCTTGCGCCATCGTTGATGCCACAGGCGTCGTTGAAGCCTGTACATAACGAGTCACTTCTTCGAGATTTGGAAACCTGATGCTTACACTTCCACTTGCTTGAATTGTTGTACTTGCAAAACCCATAGACGCTCCTGCGAAACGTGTGGTCACACGCGGAGGAAGTATGGTGTTTTTGGCAAATGGAAATCCTGCCCCATCAATGATGAGTGACCACTGCGACAAATCGATATCGTAGTCTCCAGCGTTTCGTATGTCGACATACGGTCCATATTTACCCACGCCTATAGTTTCAATCACAATATCTGGTGGCACCACACGCACCACCATACGAGCTGTACCAAAAAGTGCAGGACTAGTCCCTTCAACCACAGCAATATATCTCCCTCCATATACATACCTATGCGTCGTAGAACTTCCTGTACTTCCTCCACCGTCACCAAATGCCCATGTATAGTTCACCTGGGAAATTTCTTTACCGTCACGCGTAGCGCTTCTTGCAGAAAAGTTTGTTTCTGCTCCGGCGACTGCTATTTTCTCAGGCACTACATACAGAACAATATCGGAAGCCGGTGGTGCCAGTTGCGGTACAGTTGTTTGAGCACTTGTCGTTGTAGAGGTAGTCACATTGTCACTTACGGTAGATGAACTTGCTTGATTCTCCGCGCCTGGCGTTGGAGTTCCAGCAACATACGTCCCGCCAATAAATGCCAAGGCCTTTCCTTCATCTGCTGGAGTATATGATGGCATACTCGCCATCACAGAAGATCCGGATCGCACATATAAAGAAGTGCTTGTATTTGTGAGAGTAAACGTGGAGGCTACACGCACGAGAATCCCCGCATACGAAGGGTAGTCTTCTAAAAACTTCGTCTGACCACTCACAATGGTTGCAATCACCGCATACCCGCCCGGTGCAAGTGTGGTTCCTCCTTGGAGAGGAGTGAGTGCAACTGCTTGACCATTTTCACTCGTCGAAAGAGAAAGAGTGCTCAGATCTACTGCACTTGATGTATCGTTGTACAGTTCCACCCACTCTCTTCCGTTGTCTGTACCAAGAGGATTAGATAGCACTTCGCTTATCACAAGTGCGTGCGCATTCAGTATTCCGATAAAGGAGATAACAAGTGCGAGTAGGTATTTCATGGATCACTCCTCTTCGAGAAGTTTACGGAGAGTTGCTTCGTCTATTTCTTTTCTTATGTGCGCCTCTTGTGCTGTTTCTGCTTGTAACGTATCTGGTGTCTGCTGTTTGTTGTCTGTGGTCTGTTTCTCCTGCATCGCCTTTTCAAGCGCTTCTTTAAGCGACATCGCTGGTTTCTCGTCAAACTTCACAGGTTCAACTACTTCATTTCTCTGCTCTGGTATTTGTACTCTCGTATCTTTACTTCCATCGTCTCGTCGTCGCTCCTCCCCCCTTCTCTCTTCTCGCTTTCCGTTTTCTTCTTTATGTTCAGACCTTCTAGGATCCTGGTTGTTATGTTCTCCTTCTTGTTTTCTGTTTCTTGTTTCTTGTTTCTGCACCGGAAGTGGTGTATCGTTTTTAATTTCACGAACCTTAAGAACCGCCTCCCCTTCCTTGTGTTCACTTTTTGCTTCCTCTTTTAGTTTTGGCTTGTAGAACTCCGTCACCTCTTCAGACACCTCAAATACAGGCTTTCCGTACGCAGCACGAGAGTGTGCAATCACCGCCTCAGCATACGAGTGCGCGGGACGCTCAATAGGGTCAAGTGTGTGGGCAGAAAATGGCTTAGAACCAACACCATCAATCATAAGACGAAGATATACCTGATACGCTGAGAGATTTACGATGTCGTCCATCATAAAGTACGGAGCAAATTCCTTCTCAAACGCCTCTGCATCTGTTGCTCCAACACGAAACGTGATCATGGTGCCAACGTTTCCAAACACCGCAGCCTTCACTTCGTCTTCCATTTGTTCTATGTATTGATGCGCAACAGTGAGCGCAAGATTGTACTTTCGAGATTCTGAGAGGATGGAAGCAAACGACTCATTGGCAAAGTTTTGGAATTCATCCACATAGAAATAAAAAGGTGGGAGCTTTTCTAGTTCATACGGACCAGCATCCGCACGTGACATGGCGGCCAAGTAAATCTTGGTAATGAGAAGTGATCCGATGAGGTTTGCATTTCCTTCCCCCACTTTTCCTTTTGAAAGGTTGACGATGAGGATTTTCTTGTTATCCATGATGTCACGCAAATCAAACGACGTCTTTTGCTGACCGATGATATTTCGAATGAGCGGATTAGACACAAATTGTCCAATCTTGTTTTGAATACCAGGAGCCGCTTCTTGCTGATATTTATCACCTGCTTTTGCATACTCTTCTTCCCAAAAAGATTTCACTGAAGGGTCTTTCACATTTGAAACAATAAACTTCCTGTAGTCTTTGTCATTTAACATTCTGTTGACGCCGAGAAGTGACTGACCTTCGTTTTCCAAAAGCGCGAGGATGATGTTATTTAAAATATATTGAATACGATCAGAAAAGCGCTCCTCACCAAACACTTTCTTAAACGCAGCCATGAGCCCGTTTGCAACCAAGTGACGCTTGGAACTTTCAACCTGTTCGAGCACGTTTAAGCCCATCGGATGTTCACTATCAAACGGTGCGAAATAAATGGTATCTTTCACACGAGATTCAGGGATGAAATCGAGCAACTTCTCCGCGAGTGATCCGTGTGGGTCAATCACACAAACACCCTCTCCGTTTCGGATGTCTTGAATGATCATGTTTTCAAGGAGTGTCGATTTTCCCATACCCGTCTTTCCAATGATGTAGGTGTGACGAGTTCTGTCCTTTTCCTTGATACCAAAGGTGATTTGCTTATTACGAAAATCCACCTTGCCGAGATAGGTTACTTTTTCTCCGTGAGGTGATGACATAGATACCAAACAGTATACAGTGGTCAGTAGTGAGTGACCAGTAGATACCAACGCAATATGGAGTACAATAAAAAAAACGCCGTCTTGCGACGGCGTCATGGAGTGCTGCGATGATCGTGTGACGTCAGGGTGCCGTCATCGTCGACGACTCGAGCGCGATTGCGTTCAGGATGTGTTCCTGAAGCATCGACAGACGAGGCTTCAGGTCTTCCGGCAGCCCCACCTTGATACCGTGACGCTCCTTCTCGTCGGCGTGACCAGACCAGAGGAAGAGGTACTCGTTGAGAATCTCCTCCGGAGTCATCTCGGTGAGAGGCTTGCTGTGGTCGAAGCGTTGATGCTTCAACGCTTCGACACCAAAAACAACCTGCATGTGCTTCTCCTTCGTTGTTGGGGTAGGAATCCACCCCGCACAAACTACACTACCTTATTTCCACCAGATTTGCAAAAAGTCAACTAGATGTGATTTATTCGCTTGTAAGTGCACTCGGTGTGTACTTGTTCGCAGGATCCCACAACATCCATGAGTCGATATCAAGCGCATACCCAGCCTCTATCTGTGCACGCACCATATCTGCGGTATACGTTGCACCCATATCAAAATCCTGATACCACGGACGAAGTTTCTTAATGAGAGTAGATGATGCAACACCTGTTGAGCTCGCTGTTTCTTCTGCAATCTTGATTGCTCCTGCCATAGAATACGTAATGATCTCCCCTGGATGTGCAGCAGGATTCTGGTACCCTGCGGTACCTGCATAAAAGTGTGATGGATACACCATCGGTGCTACATAATCAAAATACTGAAGACCGACATGAAGATCTTGCCCGAGTGTCTTTGTCTCGTTTGGATTCACATTGATGATACCAAACAAGTCTCCTGAAATTGGAATCCCAAGCGGTGAGAATGTTTCGTGCAAAAACTTATAAAAGTTTCCAACGATTTCTGGTTTATTGGTGAGCCCTTTCTCTCCTGAGATTGGGAACCTCATCGCTTTCAAATCTCCATCTGTCGGGAAACGAATGTAGTCATAATTAAGCTCATCAAATCCACGACCGTATGCATCCTTTCCGATAGATGCCAAATACTCCCACATCTGTCGCGACCCTGTATCGATCCATGGCACACCTTTGTGATCCTTCCACACGCCTCCAGTGTTCACATTCGTCACAGCAAGTTCAGGGTGTGCTTTCACATATGCAGGATCTTGAAATGAAGCGATGCGAGCAATGACGTAGATTCCTTTCTTATGAAGCTCGTCCAAGAACTCCGGCAAGTCGCGCATGCGTTCGTCCCATGTTAGTACGCCTGTGTTATCTTTCACATCAATCACAACGGCGTTTAGTTCAGTATCGTCGATCAACTTCACCAATTTCTCACGAATAGATGGCGTACCCGCGACCCACGAACTCATGTAAATTGCCTTCACATGCTCTGGTGTTGCGACATGCGTTACTTCAAGAGCGTGTGCTTCTTCTACAATGAGAGATGTGCTAGTAGCTCCGCGAACAGATGGTGTACTACTTGCACCTGCTTGCTTGACGTATGCCTCCACACCAAGATCACGAAAGAACGAGATGTGTTGGTACCCGCTATTAACAAGCCAGATGAGGAGAAGAGCACTTACAGCAATCAAACCTGCCGCAATTCTCATACTACTAAGTGAGATGATGTTACTGGCATGCTTTCTGTTTCTTGATGTTCTGGCGGACGAGCTGTTTTTTTGCGAAGATCAAGCGTACTAATGAAAAGAAGAACACCGAGCACAATAAAGATTGCATCCTTAAAAAGACCTGGTATGAAAATCGCAGGAGAGATAACCAACAGTATTGCTACAAATCGTTTAATTCCAAGTGGTGACATTGGGAACAGTATAACAGACATTAGACAACAGACAATAACCTGCATTCTACGGTCTGCCATCTAGTATCTACTGTTGTTGTCTATACTCTATTTTTTCCCCTCCACAATCACGACAAACTCCCCACGGAGATGGTCTTTATGCTCTACGAAATGCTTTTGAATTTCTTCTGCATTGCCGCGCACAATTTCTTCGTGCATCTTGGTAAGCTCACGGGCAAGTACTACGCGGCGCGCCTCCCCAAGAACTTGTGCGAGTGAATCCATGGTTTTTTCAATGCGATGAACAGACTCATAGAATACCGAGGTGTGGTCACTTTCTGCGATTATCTTGAAAAGTGTCTCTCTCCCCTTTTTGTGTGGCAAAAACCCATAGAACGTAAATGTTGCAGAGGATATCCCCGATGCAGCAAGTGCGGTGAGAAGTGCTGACGCACCAGGAAGTGCCACAACCTGTACATCAGGTAATTCGTTTCGGACACGATCAACTAGTAGTACACCTGGATCAGAAATAGTCGGAGTCCCCGCATCAGAAACGAGCGCGATCTGTGCTCCGTTTTCTAAATCTTCCAAAATACGCTCGATGTTTTTAATCCCCGTTTGCGCATAAAACACACTCGTCTTGGTATGAATATCATATTCCTTGAACAATCGCTGTGTGACGGATGTATCTTCACACAACACAAGATCCACTTCTTTAAGCACTCGAAGTGCGCGAAGGGTTACATCTTCCAGATTTCCAATTGGTGTGGGCACGATGTAGAGCGTGCCACGCGTAGCTAACGTGGAGTGCGGAGTTGCTTGCATACACTGCATACTAACAGGAATAGCAGGAAAAAGAAAAAGCCCGCCTTGTGGGCGGGCCGGTTTGGGAGAGGAAGCCGGGCTACGACTTCTTCTCGTACTTGGGCTTGAGCTTGGTGTCCTGAAGCGGCGGAGCCGCTTCAGGATCCGGACACACAGGACCCTTGTAGGTCCCGTAGTTACGGCCTCTCAGCATTGAGGCCACCTTATCTGCAAGGGGCCCAGGCGGAATGGAAGGTGCAACCACCTTCCTCTGAAGAACAACTGGCATTGACGTCTCCTTTGTTTGCGCACAGCAGGAATCCTGCAGTACCCGTGAACGAAAAGCGGCAGCACACTTATCGCGCTGTCGGTATGTGTATAATACCACAAAAACAAACTATTTGCAATAGTTTGTTTTTGTGGTTTGAATTACTACAAGCTGTCACCTACTACCTTTCACCTGCAACCTGTCACCTGTCCCATTCATCCAACCCTGTTTACTTCTTGCTCAAGCAAGATGCCTGTTTTCTCGCGCACAACCGATCGTATGTCTTCAGCAAATGCATCCACATCATCTGCTGTAGCTTCTCCATAGTTCACAATCACAAGCGCTTGAGCAGGCCACGTTCCAAGATCTCCTGTACGAACACCCTTCATGTGTGCGACGTGTTCGATAAGCCATCCAGCGGGTATCTTATACCCCTCTTCCACTTCGATAAGTGGCATAGCTTCATACTGTGTCGCAAGGTATTCCGATGTCTCTTCGTCGACGATAGGGTTCTTGAAAAACGACCCAGCGTTTGGGTGATCGTACCAGTCAGGAAGTTTCGCTTGGCGTGTCGAGATGACAAGGTCACGCACCGTTTGTGGCGTAAGATCATGCGCTTCAGTAAGTGTGTCGAGTGGTTTGTAGAGCAAGACAGGTCGCGGACTTTTTGAAAGTGCAAGTTTGACTTCCGTTATGATGTACATCCCATCTTTATATTTAAATACTGAGTCTCGATACCCGAAACGGCATGCTTCTCTATCGAACGAAACAAGTTCCAATGTGGAAATGTCGAGCGCGGAAAGCGAAACAAACACATCTTTAAGTTCAACACCGTACGCTCCGATGTTTTGCACAGGAGCAGCTCCTACTGTCCCTGGAATATATGATAGGTTTTCAATTCCCCATAAGCCTTGTTCCACCGCCCACATCACAACATCATCCCACACTTCAGATGCTCCAAGCTCAAGCTCACCATTGTCACCGAGAGTCTTTCCCAACAGTGCAAGTTTGATAAAAAGAAATGCTGAGAGATCTTCTCCAAAGTACGAATTTGTTCCGCCACCAAGCACATGTACACGCTTTCCGTGTGATCTGGCATGAGTAATCGCTTCTCGTAGTTCTTCAACTGTTGTGACACGCACCAGTTCTCCTTCCCCACCCACCCGAAGTGATGAATAGTCTTTAAGTGACACCTTCTGTAGTTCCATTGCTGCATGATACCAAATAGAAAAGAAGGGAGCGACAACTTCGTTGTCGCTCCCTTCTTTTCTATCCCCTGTCACTCATCCACAAACTACAGCCGCGCAAATACAAACGCAAGTACCACAAGCGTCACAAGTTGGTACCCGGCAGTAATGAGAAACTTCTTCATCTTGTACCCTTTCTGGGTATCCCACATAGACCCCGCAGCGAGTGGCATAGAGAATCCGAGCCAAATCCAAAACGCAACATGCATACCGATTAATTGTACGAAATAGTAGAGCACAAAGCTTGTGACCAATCCGAGTGCAACTTGAATCATGTACATCGGCATCATTTCTTTTTGTGCCTTTGCGATCTCCTCTTTCGACATACTCTCTACCCCCATGATCCTCATCCATGTCTTTCCAAACAAAGGCCCGTACCACGTCATACCCATCACGAATAAAAAAATAGCACCGCCCACCACCGCCCAATAATTAATTACTATGTCCATATACTTAAAGTGTATTACTAACGGGAAGGAAAGCAACTAGTGCAACACTGGCGTCGTAGCCTTTCCTGTCTCGAAAAATGAGATGATGTTATCCGCAACGATCGTGGCCATGTGTATACGTACACTTTCCCGAGCGGAAGCAATGTGTGGTGTAAGAACGACGTTTGGAAACGAAAGAAGACCCTGTTCTATCTCCGGCTCATGTTCATACACATCCAGTCCTGCTCCACCCACCGTTCCCTCTTTCAACGCTTGTACAAGCGCACGCTCATCGATTACCGCTCCTCGCGCAGTATTCACAATGATTACTCCAGACTTCATTCGCGACATCAACTCTTCGTTAATGAGATGTGTTGTGCTTGGAAGAAGTGGTACATGGAGCGAAATAATATCGCTTGTCGCAATAAGTTCCTCCATTGAAACCATCTGCGCGCCACACTCTGCTTCCAATACATCGTTTTTCTTCACATCCGTATACACGACCGTACAATCAAACCCTTTGGACAACATACGCGCGACACGTGACCCGATATCCCCAAGACCGACAAGTCCGATTCTTTTCTTGGAAAGATCGGTGCCGATAAGAAGATTCGGCTGCCACCCTGTATACTTCCCAGCTCTCAAAAATCTATCTCCTTCTGCGACGCGTGCAGTAAGTGACAGCATGAGCGCAATTGTATGCTCAGCAACTGCAACTCCAGCACAGCCGGGTGTATTGGAAATAATAACCCCTCTCGACGAAGCATCTTCTAGGTGCACGTTGTTATACCCAACAGAATAGTTGGCAAAAAGTTTTGCGGTCGGACACGCATCGAAAAGCGTCGCGTCAACCGTATCTGTCAAGAAGGTTACAACTGCATCGTAGGGTTCCTTCCCAAGCGCCTCAACAATTGTCTCGTGTGTTGGGGTAGAAGCGTCATCCCCGATCGTTATGTCGTACCCCTTTTCTTTCAGTTTTTCCATTCCGACTTGATGGATAGAGCGTGTCATATAAATTTTCTTAGACATATGGTATGAATTATAGAACAACTCCTGAGTCCCGTTCCTTTTCGGCAAATGAAAGAATCTTTCTCATCGCTCTTACAGTTTCTGCTGGGTGCTTCCCCACGGACGTTTCTTCGGAAAGCATAACAGCCTGTGCTCCAAGCGATACAGCCGCGGCCACGTCAGTCACTTCAGCGCGGGTCGGATGATCAACTTCCGTCATAGAGAGCATCATCTCGGTAGCAACAATGACGAACTTTTCTTTCTTGACGCACAGTGCAATAATATCTTTTTCTATAAAAGGCAACTCTTCAAAGGGTATATTCTTTCCCAAATCCCCGCGTGCGATCATTATGCCGTCCGATACGTCGCAGATACTCTCAATGTTTTCCACCGCCTCACGCCGTTCTATCTTTGCAATAATCGGCACAACTCTTCCTTCTCTCTCCATACGTTTCTTAAGGTCAAAAATATCTGTCGCGCTTGCAACAAATGAAAGTGCAACGTGTGTGACTCCGTTTGTAAGTCCGAATGCGAGATCGTCTTTGTCTTTCTCTGTAATCACAGCCCCTTCCTCATCCATTGCATGGC
>JBDKFI010000008.1:0-20802 GCA_039798825.1 Candidatus Parcubacteria bacterium
GTCCAGCACGTCTTCCTTCTTCTGGACCTTGTGAGGTGAGGTCTTGAAGACCGGATCATCGCCCCAGGTGCCGCAGCAGACGCTCTCCAGTTTGTGGAACTGCACCTCGTCGGCACGAAGGATTTGCAACCCGAGGACGACGATGCCGCTTTCGGTGTGTCCGAGCATCTCTCCAAACTTGGTTGCAGAGGAGAGATCGGCAAACACAACGTCCATCGCTGTGTCGTCGTCAGGGATTTTCCACCCATCAGGCTTGGAAGCTTCCTGGAGTAGATACTTCACCAGTGTGACGAGGCGGGGAGTGATAACGAGAGATGGCGTAGTGGCCATGTGTTCTCCTTGGTTGAATGGGACTGTTATAGATATTATGTCACTTTTATACGATATTGTCAATAATGTTCACTGATTACACGCCGGACATCCAAGTGTCTCATTCCGTGGTAGAATGAACATCTTGACGAAGAAAAACTTTTCGTTTATATATAAAGAGGTAACCTTGAAAAGAATATGAACAATGAAGAAAACAATCTTGAAAAAGATATTCCTGACATGACAGAAACGACGGTTACGGAGGATGTACATGACATTGATGATATGAATGTGTCTCGTGAAGCCGATGAGGCGACGTGGGATGTTGAAGAAGTAAATGAAGAGGGTGAAGTGGATACTCGTACGACGATTAAGAAATTGCGTGAGAAGATAAAGAAATTAGAAGCAGAGAAAAAAGAGTACTTGGATCTAAGTCAGCGAACGCGTGCTGATTATATGAATCTCAAAAAAGAGATCGACAGCGAGCGTATAACAGGTAGAAAGTTCGCCACAAAACGGTTTATCGAAGAACTACTTCCGGTCCTTGATGCCTATGACATGGCACAAGTAAACAAGGAAAGTTGGGAGAAGGTGGACCAGAATTGGAGAGTCGGCATAGAGTATATTTTCGGCCAATTACGAACAGTTCTTGAACGGGAGGGTGTTACATCGTTTGGAAAAGTCGGAGATGTGTTTGATCCAATGCTTCACGAAAGCATGGAAACAGTGCCAGTCACAGATAGTTCGAAAAATGATACCATCATGAAAGTACTCCAGAGCGGGTATCGCATGCACGACACCGTGCTTCGTCCAGCAAGAGTACATACGGGTCATTTCGAGAAAGGGACAGAATAGGGTGTTCTCTTCGTCAGTACAGATACGAAGTATTTGAAATTTTACTCAACAAGCAGGGCATACGCCTATAATCTAACTACTACATATATGGGAAAAATAATTGGTATCGATCTTGGAACAACAAACTCAGCTGTTGCGATCATTGAGGCGGGACAGCCAAAGATCATAGAAAACATCGAAGGTAATCGCACAACACCGAGCGTGGTTTCGGTGAACAAAAATGGCGAACGAGCAGTAGGTCAAATCGCGAAGCGACAAGCTGTCACCAACCCAGAAAACACCATCTACGGTGTGAAGCGATTTATGGGGCACTCATATGAGGACAAGGAAGTTCAATCTGATATTCCTCGTGTGGCCTACAAAATACAGAAAAGTGAGAATGGCGGCGCGCTTATTTCACTTGGTGGAAAGAACTACCGACCAGAAGAAGTTTCTGCGATGATTTTGCAGAAGATTAAAGCAGACGTAGAAGCAAAGCTTGGTGAGACAATCACTGAAGCTGTGATCACGGTGCCTGCATACTTTAACGATACGCAACGACAAGCAACCGTGGATGCTGGTAAGATCGCGGGACTTGATGTGAAGCGTATCATTCCAGAACCAACAGCTGCCGCACTTGCGTATGGATTTAATTCAACCAAGAATGAAAAGATAGCAGTGTTTGACTTCGGAGGTGGAACATTTGATATCTCGATTCTTGAGGTGGGGGATGGTGTTGTGGAAGTGAAATCAGTGGACGGTGACTCACATTTGGGAGGTCGCGACATCGACCAGAAGTTTGTTCGCTTCATCGCTGATGAGTTCAAGAAGGACCAAGGGATAGATGTGACGACAGATCCGCTCGCACTTCAGCGACTCGACGAAGCCGCAGAAAAAGCGAAGCATGAACTCTCATCTCAAATGGAAACAGAAATCAATCTTCCGTTTATCACCTCCGGTGTTGATGGGCCAAAGCACTTGGTGGTGAAAGTAACACGAGCGCAGCTTGAAGGTATTGCTCGTGAGTTCGTCGATAGATCTATCGAAATCACTAAGCGCGCGCTTGATAATTCTCCTTTCAAAAAAGAAGATATCCATGAAATCATTATGGTGGGTGGTCAGACACGTATGCCAATGATTGTGGAGGCTGTGAAGGCGCTTTTCGGAAAGGAACCAAATCGATCTATCAACCCAGATGAAGTGGTAGCGCTCGGTGCTGCGGTACAGGCGGGTGTTCTTCAAGGGGATGTTAAGGACGTACTTTTGCTTGACGTTATCCCTCTTTCACTTGGTATAGAAACCATGGGTGGTGTGGCTACGAAGTTGGTAGAAAAGAACACGACAATTCCAACATCTAAATCACAAACGTTCTCTACTGCTGCTGATAACCAAACAAGCGTGGAAATTCACATCACACAAGGTGAACGTCCACTTGCCGCTGATAACAAGTCACTCGGCCGATTTATCCTCGACGGTATTCCACCAGCACCACGAGGTGTGCCACAAGTTGAAGTGACATTTGATGTGGATGCAAACGGTATCTTGCAAGTAAAAGCAAAAGACAAGACATCAGGTAAGGAACAATCAATTAGAATAGAAGCGTCCTCTGGTCTTACTGACGAAGATATTAAGCGTATGCAAGCAGAGGCAGAAGCTCATGCTGAGGAAGATAAAAAGAAAATGGAGCTTATTGAAACGAAAAATCTTGCTGACCAAATGATACACACTGCTGAGAAAGCACTTAAAGATGCAGAAGGTAAAATATCAGATGACATTAAGAAGGAAGTGGAGGCGGCAATTGTAGAAGCAAAGAAAGCACGTGACGGAGACGACGCAACTGCTATCAAGTCAGCATCAGAACTTCTTTCTGGAGCGATGATGAAAATAGGTGAGTCGATGAAGACAGCAAACGATCAAACGACAGAGGCTACAGGACCAACACCAGAAACTCCTGCAGAGGAAAAGAAAGATGAACCTCAGGCATAGATAGATTTTGCGTTACAGGGCACAAAGATGGTATAACAGTGTGTACTATATGACAAAGAACTATTACGATGTACTTGGAGTACAAAAAGGGGCGTCTAAGGAGGAAATTAAGAAGGCCTTCTATAAGCTCGCGTCAAAGTACCATCCTGATAAGGGAGGGGACGCTGAAAAGTTCAAAGAAGTAAACGAAGCATACCAGGTGCTTTCTGACGACAAGAAGCGTAAAGAATACGACACCTACGGTCAAACGTTCAATGGGCAAGGGCCAATGGGCGGCGCTGGATTTGGTGGATTTAACCAAGGAGACTTCGGCGACATGCAGTTTGACTTCGGTGATCTTGGCGACATGTTCGGAGATATCTTTGGAGGGTTCGGTGGTGGTGCACGTACACGTCGCGGAAGAGATATTTCTCTTGAGGTGGATGTGACGTTTAAGGAATCTGTATTTGGTACGGAGCGTAACGTCCTCATCAACAAAGTTGGAACTTGTACAACCTGTGAAGGATCTGGTGCAAAGAAGGGTTCTGAGATGGTCACGTGCATAACATGTAACGGTCAAGGAAAAATTCATGATATGAAGCGTACGTTCATGGGTAATTTCCAAACTGTTCGTACGTGTGAAACCTGTAATGGAAAAGGAAAGATGCCTAAAGAGCGATGTCATGATTGTCGCGGTGCGGGAGTGCTTAACAAACGAGAAGAGATTCATGTTGAGGTCCCGGCTGGTATCTCAAATGGAGAGATGATACGCATGAGTGGCTTAGGAGAAGCTGTATCAGGAGGACAGTCAGGAGACTTGTATGTGAAGATAAATGTACAAGCAGATAAGATTTGGAAACGTGAAGGAAACGATCTTGTTATCAAACATTCTATAAAATTGACGGACGCACTTCTTGGTGTGAAGCAAACCATCGATGGCTTGGATGGTGGGATCGAGATCGATGTTCCAGCTGGAGTCTCAGCCGGTGAGGTGCTTCGTGTAAAGTCTCGCGGTGTACCGCATGTGCACGATATCAAACGACGAGGAGACGCACTCATCAAGCTTGAAATCGCCATGCCAAAGAAACTTTCAAAGAAAGCAATGGCGCTTGTGGAGCAGATGAAAGAAGAGGGGATATAGGGACATGTAACAGACAACAGACAACAGACAGTAGACAATAGAAAACAGCACCGACGCCACAGGCGTCGGTGCTGTTTTCTTATCCCTACAAAAATATAGTTTTGCAAAATATAGTCTTGGACGACGTGGTTGAGGAAGAGATTCGTTCGTGGAATTGCTTTTTGTGCATATCTCGCTACACTTGTATGAATACTATCGTTTTTATATACATTACTACTACGTATGATTATCGCCCTGTCTATTCTTGTGTATGCACTTCTAATGATTGCCATCGGTATTTATGCAGCTCGCAAGGTAAAGAATTCCGAAGATTACGTACTTGCTGGCCGCTCACTTCCATTTTATATGGCGCTGTCGACTGTGTTTGCAACGTGGTTTGGATCCGAGTCCATACTAGGTGCGGGGAGCAAGTTTGCTGAAGGCGGATTTTCAAATGTGATCGAGGACCCATTTGGTGCAGGCTTATGTCTTATCATCGCCGGTATCTTTTTTAATAGAAAACTCTACCGCCTCCACTTTCTTACTATCGGTGATTATTTCAAGAGTAGGTATAACACCATCATCGCTACATTTCTTTCAGCGGTGATTATTGTGAGCTACTTTGGGTGGGTGGGTGCACAATTCTTGGCGCTCGGTGTGGTGCTCCATACAATCATCCCAGCTCTTTCTATTGGAAGTTGGGTGATTATTGCGGCTGTAGTAGTTTCGCTGTATACGGTCCTTGGAGGAATGGTGTCAGTTGCACTTCACGATACGGTGCAGACAGCGATCATTCTCATTGGACTACTTGCTGTTCTTGCAGCAGTCCTTCCACTTGTTGGTGGTTTTGATGGATTTCTTGCCATTGTTCCACCGGGGCATTGGAATATTTTTCCACAAACAGACTCCATGGTTGCATGGGCGGTATTTGTGACAGCGCTTATGACACAAGGTTTCGGTAGTATTCCTCAGCAGGATATTTATCAACGAGCGATGAGTGCGCGCAATGAAAAAGAAAGTATGTGGGCATCTATTTTGGGAGGGTTATTGTATTTTACGGTGGTGATGATTCCAATTGCTATAGGAACAATTGCAGCGTATTTATATCCAACACTTGTTGAGTCTAATTCTCAACTACTCATTCCAACCCTCATCAGTGAACACACATCCAGTTTCCTTCAAGTATTGTTTTTTGGCGCTCTTATCTCTGCTATTTTATCTACTGCGTCCGGTGCGCTTCTCGCTCCAGCGACACTTCTTGCAGAAAACATCATCAAACCATTCTTTCGTAACATGCACGACAAGCTTCGTATGTTGATCATTCAGGTTGGTGTGTGTATGGTTGGATTCGGTGGAATATTTCTCGCCTATAACCCAGATGCGCATATTTATGAACTTGTTGCAGGGGCATACAGTGTGACACTTGTTGCTGGATTCATTCCACTTGCGTTTGGTCTGTATTCTTCGTGGGCAAATAGTTTTGGTGCCTTTGTCTCAATCGTGAGCGGTATCGCTTTTTGGCAGTTGGCAGACAGTGTTGGAACCGCATTTCCTCCAACGTTTATTGGTTTTCTCGCATCACTTGGTGGCATGATCATAGGTTCATACGTTGGACGATTTATTGAACGTGAAGAAAAGACTTTCGTGTAGTGATATACTAGATACATGTTTGGTTTTTCTTCAAACAATAAAAAAGTGTTGTTATCCGGCATTCAGGCAAGTGGTCGTCTTCACTTTGGGAATTACTTTGCTGTTGTACGGCCAAATATTGAATTGGCAAATAGTGGTGAGTTTACACCCTATATTTTTATTGCGGACTACCACGCTCTCACAACCGTCAAGAACGCGCAGGCCCTCAAACGTGCAACTCATGAAATAGTGGCGTCCTATGTTGCGTGTGGCCTTGATGTGAGTAAAGCAGTTTTGTTTAAGCAATCAGATGTGCCAGAGCACACAGAGTTGTGTGTTATCTTTAATAACGTCGTGACCGTTCCGTATCTCATGCGTGCTCATGCCTTTAAGGATCACGAAGCAAAGAGTAAAGAAGTGAATGTTGGCCTCTTTGATTATCCGGTACTTATGGCTGCAGATATTTTGATGTACCAAGCGGACATTGTTCCTGTTGGTAATGATCAGAAACAGCACGTAGAATATGCTCGTGATATTGCTGGACTCTATAATCGCGCATGGGAAGTGGAACAGTTTAAGCTTCCAAAAGAATACATTGTTGAGGGGGTGGCTACGGTGCCAGGAATTGATGGTCAGAAAATGTCCAAGAGTAAAGGAAACGTGATTTCACTTTTTGGAACGGATGAAGAAGTAAAGAAAGCAGTGATGTCTATCGTGACTAACAGCGCAACACCAGACGAAAAGAAGAACCCAGATACTAACACTATTTATAATATCCATAAACTTTTTTTGTCGAATCTCGAAGATGCACAATTACGAAAGAAATTTGAATCTGGTGGTTATGGTTACAAAGAAGCTAAAGAAGAGTTGCTTGCAACGATTATGAAATGGCGCGAGGGAAAGAAACAGGTGTTTGACGAACTTATGCAGCATCCAGAGAAGATACAGAAGATTCTTGAAGAAGGCGGAAAGAAAGCACGTGCTCGCGCACAAGAAACCATGAAGCAGGTTCGACAACAGATTGGTCTAGAGTAGCTCGCTTTTTCACTGTTTTTTATTTTCCCTTTATTTTGCTATAGTAGAGAGACTATGCGTACCCATATCAAGGACTTATCAGCATCTGTTGGACAAGAGGTGAGTGTTTCTGCGTGGGTGGATGTTCGCCGCGATCAAGGGAAAATGGTTTTCTTGGATCTTCGCGATGTAACAGGAAAGGTGCAAGCTGTTGTGCTTCCTAACCATGAAGAAGCGCTTGTTGTGGCACAACAGGTTCGCACGGAGTGGGTACTTGAAGTGAAAGCACTCGTAAACAAGCGACCAGAAAAAAACATCAAAGAGGGTATCGTGAACGGTTCGATTGAACTTGAAGTGCTCCATATCACTGCGCTTAATGAAGCAACTACACCTGCATTTGATATTTCAACCGACGGGTATGAGGTAAACGAAGAGGTGCGTTTAGCAAAGCGGTATCTTGACCAGCGACGCGAACGTGTTCAACATAATGTACGAACTAGACATAAGGTCATGAAGTTTCTACGTGACGAGTTTGATGCTCAAGGGTTTCTTGAAATTGAAACACCACTTCTCACCAACCCAACCCCAGAAGGATCACGATCGTATCTTGTGCCATCTCGTTTGTGGCAGGGTACCTTTTATGCGCTTCCGCAATCACCACAACAGTACAAGCAACTTCTCATGGCAGGAGGGTTTGAGCGATATTTCCAGTTTGCGAAATGTATGCGAGATGAAGATACTCGTGGTGATCGTCAGCCAGAATTTACACAACTCGATATGGAAATGAGTTTCGTTACTCAAGAAGATGTCATGAGACTAAACGAAGGACTTCTCATTAAGCTTGTCACGACACTATTTCCAGAAAAGAAAATTCAAACAGTGCCGTTTCCTCGCTTTACCTACAAAGAGGTTATGGAAAAGTACGGATCTGATAAACCAGATCTCCGAACAGACAAAAATGATCCAAGTCTACTTGCGTTTTGTTGGGTAACCGATTTCCCTGCGTTTGAAAAAACAGCAGAAGATAATGTGGACAGCACAGGAGAGTGGACATTTACACATAATCCGTTCACAGGAGTTAAAGACGAGTACGTTTCGGATCTTCTAGAGAAGAAAAATATCGCGTCTATTATTTCGACGCAGTACGATGTCGTTCTCAATGGTTATGAACTAGGTGGAGGAGGTATACGACTACATACACCGAAACTTCTTCGAAATGTATTTGAGATTATGGGCTATTCATCTGAACGTATTGAACAGAACTTTGGCCATATGCTTGAGGCGCTTGGATCGGGGACTCCACCACACGGAGGTATTGCGTGGGGATTTGATCGCTTGATGATGATCCTTCTTAATGAGCCAAACATTCGCGAGACAATGGCATTTCCAAAAACAGGTGAAGGAAAAGATTTATTGATGCAGGCACCATCTCCTGCACCAGAGAAAACACTTAGAGAGCTTGGTATTGAGTGCAAAAAGAAATAGGTAGTGAAAAAAGTACGCGATGCGTACTTTTTTCATGGTATAGTGAATAGAAGTATGTATAAACGGTGTTTTATTGCGTGCATGGTATTTTTTGAGTGTGTGTGTATTTCGCATGCTGCATTTGATACCGCTGTATGGATTCCGTATTGGAGAAAAGATGAAGGAGCAAGTTCTACACTTGCGAATTTGGACAAAGTCACGCAAATCAGTCCATTTGCATATGAGCTTCAAGCAGATGGCACCATCAAGGATGCCCTGAAAGCAACCCAAGAACCCTGGACAACACTTCTCTTAGAAGCACGAAAAAAGAAAGTAAAAATATATCCAAGTATTCTCTCCTATCCCCAAACAAAAACAGAACAAAACAACGTCTATCTTCTTCTTGCACAAAAGAAAAAGCGACAAGCACATGTTCAAGAGATCGTGGCACTTGTGAAGAAAAATAAGTTCGACGGAATTGATATTGACTACGAAAATAAGATTGCAGATACGCGGCCATATTTTTCTATTTTTCTCACTGAGCTTGGGGTCGCACTTCGAAAAGATGGAAAGAAACTTATTTGTACCGTAGAGGCTCGGACACCTCCCGAAAGTAAGTATGGCACCACGTCAAAAGAGATTTTGTCACGCGTTGAGTATGCAAATGACTATAAAACTATTGGAAAGGTATGCGATCAAGTGAGAATCATGGCGTATGATCAAGGGTTAGATGACGCGAATTTGGTGAACCAAAATAAAGTTGTCGGTATGATGTATCGACCAGTTGCAGACATCGAGTGGGTGGAAAAAATTCTGACCCTTGCTATGGAAGATATTTCACCCAAGAAACTTGTTGTTGGTGTGCCAACGTATGGGTATAAATATGAAATCCTGCCAGCCACAGCAACCTCTGGTCCTTCCTATCCACGAATAGGGGCTATGAATTTTAATTATATTGACGAACTAGTACGAGGTATCGGCGCAACACCTATTCGTAATTCTGCCGGTGAACTTCACTTCACATTTTCCACCACAACTGGAGTAAACGGTGAACAGTTTGGTAGAAGTAGAGAATTTCTTGTGTGGTATTCAGACGCGTATGCTGTTGCGGATAAAGTGCGACTTGCTAAGCTCTACAACTTGGCAGGCGTTGCTGTGTTTAAAATCGACGGAGGTCAAGATCCGCTTTTGTGGGGAATGCTGAAGAAATAATTTTTGCTATGGAATTTACTATTAAATTAGATCGTTTTGAGGGCCCCTATACCAAACTTCTTGAGTTGATTGAGGAGAAAAAACTTTCGATTACCGAGGTATCTTTAGTATCTGTTGCTGATGAGTATCTCGCGTACATTAGAACACTTGGTGAGAAAAATATGGTGGACCTGTCTCAGTTTATCCTCGTCGCATCCACGCTTATGCTGATGAAAGCAAAGTCACTTCTCCCTGGTGTTACGTATACAGACGAAGAGGAAAAGCAAGTGCATGACCTTGAACACAAGCTAGAGCTTCATGCTGCATTACTTGAAGCGGTGAAGTCTGTGCAGGGTGTTTATTTGAAATCGCCACTGTATTCTCGTGATCGTGTACTGTACACAGGTAGTCCTGTGTTTGTGCCAGATGAACGTGTGACAAAAGAAACGCTTCAGTCTATCGCAGAACTTACGCTTGCTTCGTTTATCATGCCAAAAGCATTAGTAAAAGTTGCTGTGGAGTCAGCTCTTCGAATTGAGCATGTAATAGAAAAACTACTCGACCGCGTCAAGAATATGTCATCGGTCAGTCTGCGGAGTTTGGCGGCAAACGCCGCTACGTTTGAAGAGAAAAAGAAACTCCTCATTGTTCACTTTATCGCACTCCTTGAACTTGTTCGTTCTGGTGCTATTTCCGCTGAACAGTCTCTCGATGGAGGGGATATAGAACTTATCAAAAGGTAGATTGTCTGCGTGGTACACTAGAACTATATGTTGCAGAACATCATCACGATACTGTACCTTTCTGGGGATCCTGTGAAGCTAGATACGCTAGCTAAGCTTCTTGCTGTAGATAAAGAGGCTGTTGTGAGCTGCTTAGAGCAAGAAGTGGCACCAGAGCTTAAGAAGCTTGGGCTGTGTCTTATTGGAGCACATGAGACGTATTCTATCGCCACATCGCCAGAACAGGCAGGGCTTGTAGAACTTTTTTGGAAGGAGGAACTTCAAGGGGAGCTTACTCCGGCGACGCTTCAGGTGCTCACATTGGTCGCGTACCTTGGGTCACCAACGAGAGAGGAGATTTCATATGTACGAGGTGTGCAGTCTTCGCAGTCTATACGCACACTTACTGTGCGAGGTCTTATCGAACGGCAAGGGGAAGTTTGTACCCTTACGCTTGATGCACTTAAACATCTGGGCATTGTTAACGTGGAAGATCTTCCGGAGTATGCGTCGATCCACGCATCGCTTCGTGAGAAGCTGGAGGCTCGTTTGATGTAGTGTTGTATGTTTACACGAGCTCGACATGATCATGTGCACCCGCTCTTACTTCTTTGTGGAGGAGTCGCTGTCGTTGTACTCTTTATACTTCTTTCTGTAGAGATAGATGTTTCTCGATTTGGTATTAGTTTTCCGCGCTCACATAAAGCGTCACCATCAATCTTTGCTGGAGACGCCTTCGATGGGGTTTCCGTTCAAGCAAAAGCATATGTTGTATATGATCTGGTCGATCATGTGGTTGTGGCATCGAAACACGCCGATGAAGTGTTACCACTTGCGAGTTTGACTAAGGTCATGACTGCGCTCACTGCACGGAAAGATCATAGCGGGGAAACATTGATCACCATACGAGATGCGTCAATTGACGGCGGGTATGATCTTGGACTTGCAAAGGGGCAAGTGTGGAAGCTCGACGAACTCCTCAAGTACACGCTCGTATTTTCTTCAAACGATGGCGCACAAGCGATTGCTGATGCACTCGGTGGTGAAAAACAGTTTGTACAAAATATGAATACAATGAGCGCGCTCCTTGGTCTATCACTTTCGTTTACTGACCCGGCTGGACTTGATGAGAACGGTGCATGGGGAGGGAAGGGTACGGCACTTGATGTAGCGAAGCTCTTCGCAGCTGCCCGCAAACTCCACCCAGAACTTTTGGAGGCAACAACGCACCCTCGTGTGACGGTGCGTGCAGGAAAAGATCTTCTCACAGGTGTTCCGAATACAAATCAGACTATTGGAGGATTTTTTGGTGCAGAAGCATCCAAAACGGGGTTTACAGATGATGCCGGAGGAAACCTTGGCGTTATCGTTGATACAGCGCTCGGTCACCCGGTAGTGATCATCGTGCTCGGGTCTACTCGAGAGGGGAGATTTGAGGATGTAAAGGCACTGTATGATGCTCTTTTGAAGAGTATTAAGTAGTCTACAGTGGGGAAAAGACAAGGGTTCACATATGATATACTTGGTATATGTTGGCATCCTTAAGCCTCTTTAAAGTATTTCTTCCGGCGATTGTGTCGTTTGTGATAGGGCTTGCCGTTGCGTCTCCTCTTATTCGTGTGCTTCGAAAGTACGAAGTATGGAAGAAAAAGAGTGTGACTACAAGTATTGATGGTAGTGCAACAACAATTACTTCAGCTCTCCACAATGATGGTGAGAGAAAGCTTTTACGCATGGGTGGTGCCGTTATCTGGATTTCAGTATTTACAACAACGGCGATCTTTTTGTTTTTATCTCACGTGTTTCCAACAGCTATTACCACCAAGCTTGATTTTATTTCCAGAAATCAGACATGGCTTCCACTTGTTGCTATGTTCGTTGGAGCTTTGGTTGGTGGTGTTGACGACCTTCTTGTTGTTGAGGCGTTTAAAGGGAAACTTAATTCATACATTGGTGGCGGGCTTTCATTTCCTGTGCGCTTAAGTGCGGTTGCACTTCTTGGTCTTTTTATGGGGTGGTGGTTTTTCTCTAAGCTTGATGTGAGTTCCATTTACATTCCATTTTATGGAGATCTCGTTGTTGGGGGTCTATTCTTCGTCTTCTTTTTTGTGCTTGTAACGGTTGCCCTGTTCTCTACGAGTGTGATTGATGGGGTGGATGGTCTTTCTGGTGGAATCTTTTCTGCCATATTTACCGCATATGGATTCATCGCGTTTCGACAGGATCAAATAGATATCGCAGCGCTGTGCTTCATGATCGTCGGGGGTATTCTTTCGTTCTTGTGGTTTAATGTACCGCCAGCGACATTTATGATGGCAGAGACAGGTATCATGGCACTCACGCTTTCTCTTTCTGTTGTTTCATTTCTCACCAATGCCGTGATGTACCTTCCTATTATCGCGCTCCCACTTGTCATGACTACAGGGTCGGTTATCTTGCAACTCTTTTGGAAGAAAATGTTTAAGCGTAAACTATTTCTCGTCGCACCACTTCACCATCACTTCGAAGCAAAAGGGTGGGCAAAGCCGCAAGTGACCATGCGCTATTGGATTGTGTCGTATATCTGCGCCCTTCTCGGTGTTGTAATTGTGCTTATAAGCTAACTTTGTATGTTTGATCGAGTCGATAAGCCACTCCTTATCACCACGCTTGTCCTTCTTGGATTTGGGCTTGTTATTTTCGGCTCAGCCGCGCTTGGGGTGCTTGCCGTCAATGAAGCAAAGTTTTATGCAGTGATCAAGACACAGTTTGTGTATGCACTGCTCGGCGGCTCCTTTGCGCTTTTCTTAGGGCTTTCTATTCCGTACAGACTCTATGAGAAGTATGCATATGTTATTTTTGGTGGTGCACTATTTGTCACGATGCTGGTGTTTGTACCAGGACTTCAAATGTACCACGGTGGTGCACACAGATGGATTACGATTGGGTCGCTTTCGGTGCAGCCATCAGAGATGCTTAAGCTTGCGTTTGTGATCATGGTTGCGTACTGGTGTACGAAGTATCGTCACCTTTTCCGTGATGTGCGATATGGACTTCTCCCATATCTTATTCTTTCAATTGTTGTATCTGTTGTATTGCTTGCTCAGCCGGATTTTGGTACGTACTTAGTGATTATGTGTGCGTCATTTGTGACGTACTTTGTGGGTGGCGCACGCAAGAAGCACCTCATTTCTCTTGTGGTTGCTGGCATCGTTGGTGTCATATTGCTTATCTCTTTTCGCCCGTACATGCTCGAGCGGGTGAAAACATTCTTCGACAGCAGTCACGATGTGCGTGGCAGTTCGTGGCAGCTCAATCAATCACTGATTGCCCTAGGAGGGGGAGGTCTTACAGGAAGGGGGTTAGGACAGAGTGTTCAAAAGTTTAATTACCTCCCAGAGCCGATCGGAGACTCTATCTTTGCTGTTTTGGGAGAAGAGCTTGGGTTTATTGGTGTTATTTTTCTCGTCACACTCTATGGTATAGTGGGTGTACGAGGCTATCGTATTTCGGTTGCTTCGAGTGATCAATTTGCCAAGCTGCTTTCTATTGGGATTGTGACGATTATTCTCTCACAAGCAACGCTTAACGTCGGCTCTATGCTCGGTATCGTACCACTCTCTGGTGTGCCACTCCCGCTTATTTCTCACGGGGGTACAGCACTGATGGTTGTACTCTTTGAGCTTGGAGTACTCCTTAATCTTTCAAAAGAAGCAACACTCGTATGAAAATCGTAATTACAGGCGCAGGAGGAGGACATTTTTATCCGCTACTCGCGGTTGTTGAGCGAATCCGAAAAGAATCATTTGTTCAGAAGATTGTTCAGCCAGATGTGTATTTCTTTTCTGATAAGCCATATGATGAGAAGGGTCTCTTTTCTCTTCAAATTAAGTTTGTGCAAGTTCCTGCTGGCAAGCTTCGTGTGTATCCATCACTTGAAACGATTGTAGATATAGGTAGAACAATCTACGGTGTGTTTGTGGCTATTGCAAAGCTCTACTCACTCTACCCAGATGTTGTCTTTGCAAAGGGTGGGTATGCGAGTTTCCCAACGCTTGTTGCAGCACGATTGCTCTCCATCCCCGTTGTGGTTCATGAAAGTGACACGGTTCCTGGTCGAACTACAAAGTGGGCAGGACGCTTCGCGTCGCGTGTCGCACTTTCATATCCAGAAGCAGCACCATTTTATCCAAAAGAAACAACGGCACTCACCGGACAGCCGATACGAGAAGCACTTCTTCCGTTTGAGGAGTATGAGCATGTATACGGTGCAAAGCAGCGACCTACCATTCTCATTATCGGAGGGTCACAGGGAAGTAAAAACGTGAATGAAGCGATGCTTCGAATTTTGCCAGACCTTCTTGCAACCTATGATATCGTTCACCAAACAGGTGAAGCAAACCTCGAAGATATGAAGAAGGTTACAGCATCTATTTTGCGCGAGCATGAGTATAAAGATCATTACTTCTTGGATGGCTTTATCGATGTTGGGATTTTTTATCCAAAAGTTGACTTTGTGATCACCCGTGCAGGATCGATGATGTTTGAGATTGCTCTTTGGCAACTACCGATGCTGGTGATTCCTATTCCTGAAGCGATTAGTCGAGATCAGCGTTCAAATGCATATGCAATGGCAGGACGAGGCGTTGCATCAGTGCTTGAAGAAAACAATCTCGCACCCGCTATTATGCTCTCAGAGATTCACAGAATACTTGACGACAAAGAAGTGTATGCAAAAATGTCAGAGGCAGGTAAACAGTTTGAAAATTCTCGACACGCAGCAGGTGTCATCGCACGAGAGCTTATACGTATAGGATTAAGTCACGCATCATAATCACAACAACCATCATGACAGAAAAAGTAGTAACACGATTCGCACCTTCACCAACAGGGCTCCTCCATATGGGGAATTACCGCACTGCCGTCTTTGCATACTTGTACGCTAAAAAAATGGGGGGTACGTTCATCCTGCGCGTTGAGGATACTGACCGTGCGCGAAGCAGGCAGGAGTACGAAGACAATATCGTCGACAGTCTTCTCTGGCTCGGACTTTCATACGACAAGCGGTATCGTCAAAGC
This sequence comes from Candidatus Parcubacteria bacterium, assembly GCA_039798825.1. GTDB lineage: Bacteria > Patescibacteriota > Minisyncoccia > Phycocordibacterales > UBA5272 > UBA11704. The sequence goes on from JBDKFI010000008.1 coordinate 15,307, forward strand.
GAACATGTATCATCACACACCAAACATCTCTCGCGTCTCATCGAAGAAGGAAAGGCGTATATATCGAAAGAGGAAGCCAAGGACGGATCTGGAGTAATGCGCGAAGTTGTGAGATTCAAGAATCCAAACAAGGTTGTAATGTTTGATGATCTTGTACGAGGACACATTGAAACCGACACGACCGATCTTGGCGATTTTGTCATCGCGAAGTCGATAACCGAACCGCTCTTTCATCTAGCTGTCGTGGTGGACGATCATGAAGAAGGCGTGACACACGTGATTCGAGGTGAAGACCACATACCAAACACGCCTCGTCAAATGCTTATCGCGGAAGCTCTCGGGTTTCCTCACCCTTTTTATGTTCACTTGCCGCTTGTACTTGCAGAAGATCGTACGAAGCTTTCCAAACGAAAAGGCGCCCTTCCAGTAACGGCGTACAGGGAGATGGGGTATCTTCCAGAAGCACTGCTTAACTTCATGGCGTTTATTGGGTGGAATCCGGGAGGTGAACAGGAAATTTACTCACTTTCACAGCTTGTTGAGCTTTTTGATCTTACGAAGATTAACAAGGGTGGTGCAATTATGAATGTCGAGAAATTGAAATGGATGAACAAAGAGCACATGAGAAAGCAATCACACGAAGAGCACAAGAAGATGATCAGACAGTACCTCGGTGATGCCTTTCCAGATGACATGCTTACACGCCTTGTTCCTACGGTTATTGACCGCATCAATGTGTACGGAGAACTCACCTCTATTAAAGACGAGGAGTTTGGATTTTTCGTGAAGCGTCCGCACACCGAGAAAGAAAGAATCCTCTTCAAGGATGATGGAGACCATGTTGCATATAATCACTTGCAGAAAGTGAAATCCATTCTTACTGATGCAGATTTCTCATCACCTGAATCTGTTAAGGCTGCAATCATGCCGTATGCAGAAGAAGCAGGGAAGGGGAGTGTGCTTTGGCCACTACGTATGTCGCTTTCTGGTCAGGAAAAATCAATTGATCCATTTACTATCTGTTATGTACTTGGAAAAGAAGAAACCATACGTCGCATTGATGATGTTTGTCACATACTTAGTTCGTAGAGACTTATCTACTATATGCGCCACCTCCGTACGATTCTTTCATCTTTTCTCATAGTATCGTTTATTGTTCTCTCGTTTCCTCATGTGTCATACGCAGAGACGGCAGATGAGCTCAAGGCAAGCATGGACGCGCTTTCTTCAAAGATTCAAGCGCTCGATAAAGAGATAGCTGAGTTCAACAAGAAGATACAAACAACTCAAGGAGAAGCAAAGACACTCAAGTCAGCGCTCGCTTCTCTTGAACTTCGTAGAGGCGCTCTTGCAAAAGAGATAGACAGAACACGTCTTCGTATTCAAGAAACAGAAGGAAACATCGTAACGACAAAAGAACAGATACAACAAACAGAATCGCGTCTAGATAAAAACAAAGGAGCGCTTGCAGAAACACTTCGTTCACTTGTGTACCAAGATGAGACAGTCCCACCATTTGTACGTACACTTTCTCCCGGTGCGAAGTTTTCAGATATGGTAGAAGGACTTAAGCGCTCAGCAGATGCTTCCAAGGCGATCGGAGATAAGGTAGATGAACTTGCGCTCATTAAAACAGAACTCGATGCACAGAAAGCAATCTATGAGTCTAATAAGCAACAACTCGAAACGCTCACGTCTTCGCTTGCAGACCAAAAGCAACTCGTAGAGGCAACATCTAAAGAGAAAAGCACACTTCTCACACAAACAAAAAATAAAGAGACAGAGTATCAGAACATGCTCTCTGAAAGAAAAAAGAAGAAAGGGCAGTTGGAAGCTGAAATGTTGGATGTAGAATCTAAGCTCAATGTGATTGTGGACGCGTCCAAGATTCCAAAGTATGGAAAGGGTGTACTTCAGTATCCTGTTTCAAATGTAAACATCACACAGTACTTCGGTAACACGCCATTTGCAAGCAAAAACCCTCAGGTCTATAACGGTGGTGGACACAATGGTGTGGACTTTTCTGCAAAGGTTGGTACGCCGATACTCGCTGCTGCAAATGGTGTGGTCGTGGGTACTGGAGATACAGACCGCGCATGTTCTGGTGTGTCGTACGGTAGATGGGTGCTCATTAGACACAACAATGGATTGACCACTTTGTACGCTCATCTCTCAGTAATCCAAGTATCTGCTGGGCAGTCGGTTTCTGTTGGAGAGAAAGTTGGTCTCTCGGGTAACACTGGGTACAGTACTGGCCCACATCTTCACTTCACCGTGTACGCGTCTGACTCGGTGCATGTTTCTGGTCCCACTGAGTACAAGTCCAAAGTGTGCGGTACGTACCTCATCATGCCACTTGCACCAAAGGAAGGTTACCTTAACCCACTGAGCTACTTGTAGTACACTTATATCCATGATCGTCACGCTTAGTATCCCAATGTTCATCCTGTATGCGTTTATCGCATTTATTGTCGGTATGATGATAAGCGCTGGTGCGTTATTTAAAAAGTAACATATGCTATCGTTTACTCTTTCAGCACTCATATCTATATTGTTTGCAATCGCTGTTGCTGGATTTGCACTTGGTCTTTGGGTGGTGCTTAATTACGAAGCGCCGAAGTAGGTTGGTTGGAATCAGGAAGCAGGAAGATAGAATCAAGAATATATAATTTAGAAACAGGAATATACATAAACAAAAAGCGCACCAGTGAAACTGGCGGCTTGTGGTGTGTGGGTTGGATCAGTTGTCGGAGTCGTACTTGACCTCGATTTCGCTCCAGGCCGGAACCTTGAAGATGCTCTCGGTCATGGCTTCCAGATTGAAATCTTTCGGAATGATAGGCTCCGGCAAATCGTTTGGAACCTGGTGCGGCCAACCGGTTACTGTCACTTTGATGACGGAGGTATCGTCGTCCGCTTCGGCGCTGGCCTTGAATTGGTTGTAGAGGTGCTGCTCGAGCCTCATGAGATGCTCGGGAGATCTCGGTGGTTCGGCGAGATCAAGCACTAGCCTGGCCGCAGTCTCGGCGTATCCGCGGCTTTGAAGCGATACCACGGAAAAGAACACGATATAGAGCATGGAGACTCTCCTTGGGTTGGTTGACAGGACTAAATCAATTTAAACACTACCATGCATACCTAGAAAGTCAATCTACCTGTATGTCTCCCCCGATTGCAAAAGAGGGGATGGGTGCTCTTAGATGTATGTCAAAAATAAGATTGCTATTTTGTGTTGGTTTGAAGGTCTGGATCAGACATTGGAAATGTCGTGAGGGATTACATTGTGTAGTTGTTGTGCACTCAAAACAGAGAATCGAAATACTGACGAAGCTGCGACTCAGGAATACCATCTGTGGATAAGATTCATGAAACCCCTCTAGGAGTACGTCGTAAAAGATATATTGTGCGACATTGCCATATACTCAAACCCCTTCCATATAAAGGTTTTTGAGCATGCAGTTTTGGTGATTGATTCTGTGCGCTTATTTCAATAACACATGCTGCACTACCCTGCCGGACGCAGCACTCAAAACCACTTCCCTTATTTTGCTAATTTCTTATTTTAGCCAATCTATCGATTTTTAGGATTTTGGACTTTTGACCGTTTCTTGACCTTACTCTTTAAAGTGCTAGGATTTTGCTTGAAGCTGTTCCCAACCCCTCAATCAAATTTCGGAGGATCCGTTTATGAAAAAGTCCCACGCGACCGTTTCTGATGTCCATACGTACTGGCAACAGTACCAGGACTTCATCAGCGCCAAGCGAGATGAGTCTCCTGGTGAGGCAGCTTTTCACTCCTTTGCGGGATGCAGGCTGCCGTATTCGATGAACAAGGTGAAGGTCATCATCCAGCTGCACGTGTTCTTGGTTCCCATGGAAAGTGTCGAGACTGACTTCTTCCTGATGAAAACCTTCTTCATGACGGGCATCACTATTCCGGATGTTGTGTCTCTACTGAGTTCGACCCAGAATGCTCAAGAGGCTTCGCATCCGTTCCATCCACGACAAGATGAAATGGTGCTCGCGGCTGTGAACGCCTTCGTCGACATTTGGAACAGTCGGTTTCAGAGCTGAGATCGCCTGGCCGCCCCGTCGCAATTAATCTAAGCCGCCAGTTTCACTGACGGCTTTTTGTTTGTAGTAGTTTCTGTGTGCTCGACTTTGTGTGGTTGTCTTGGTAGGATGTCGGTGAATAGTACAAACCAAACTAAACCTAAACGGAGTGCGCTCACATGGAATCCCTGAATCTCTTTGCGAACAATCGTGGAATGATCTACGCATGTTCTGACCTTGTCGATGTTGAAGATCGGGTGTCAAAGCTTCTTGCCGGGAATGCGCATTCCGGCATGCAAGCGATCGTGGTCATCAAGCTCTCGGATGAGTCATGGCACGTGATGCCTGCATTCAAACCGCTGGATGACTCTCAACGGCTTCGCAAGCAACACATGCGCGAGTTGTATGAGAAACTCCGCGAGGTTTATCCAGAGATCTCTGTGGAGATACGCCTGGTGAAGATCTGCGGTCATCGCTTCGCGGTGGCAAATGTGCGCAACTATGCGGACTTCATCACCGACGTGTCGACGCTCCACATCTGACGCTCGCCCGAGACTTACCTGTCTCGGGCTTTTTGTTTCTCCTCTAATCTTTTTTGATGTTGAATGAAAGCCTTCCACAAGGGGTCAAGCTCTTCTTTGTATCCGGCAGCCTTCCCCTCTTTTCTACCGTATTCTTTGATTGCGTATGATGCTCTTGTCCAGAGATATTGAGGGATAACCTGTACGAGGTCCCGCTCTATCTTGTCTGGGTTCTTGTGGTCACTTAGTCCAAATCTGTGCGCGAAGCGTATAACATGTGTATCAACTGCGATACCGACATGCTGATTGAACCCATTTGCAAGTACGACCACCGCAGTCTTTCTCCCCACCCCTGGAAGAGTTCTGAGTGATGCTTCATCGTTTGGGACATGACCATTGAACTCTTGTACGATGCGCGTAGCTGTTGCTTGTATGTATCGTGCTTTTGCGTTGTAGTGACCGATCGAGTGGATGATCTTTGAAACATCTTGAACATCTGCATTCATGAGATGCTGCGGTGTTGGATACTTCTTGAAAAGTGCCGGTGTTATTTTGTTTACTCCGTTGTCGGTTGTTTGTGCTGAGAGTATGACCGCGATGAGTAATTCCCATACGTTGTTGTGGTTAAGAAATGTTTTTTCTCGTTTGTAGTGTTTTTCGAGTACGGGCCACAAAGACTTCCAAATATCCGTTCGTTGTTTGAGGGAATGTCCGTGCGATGCTGTCATAGATACCATGTACTATACGATATCTGGCGCCCTCTGCCTACTACCAAAAAACCCATAAAAATGCTATACTTTAGTCATACACTAATACTAGTATCCGTATGAATACACACGTACAAAAGATTTTAAACGACGCGAAAGACATTCGCTCGCAGGCTTGGCGGTGGTACAGAGAGCAACCTGTATGGCGACAAGTG
>JBDKFI010000009.1:0-20655 GCA_039798825.1 Candidatus Parcubacteria bacterium
CGGAAAAGTCTGTTTCAGTAAACAACAATGATCCAATTCTTCTCTATGTAGATGAGGGTGATGTTTCATACAAGCTTCCTGGTGAAACATCGTTTATAAAAGCAACGACATCTCCGCGCGAAATTGAAACTGGCACATACGTGTACACAGGAGTAGGTGAGGCGACAGTGCTGTTTCCTAACAATTCTTCTGTTGCACTGGATACATATACGGAACTTCTCGTAAAATATGACGAGCAACATGTTTCTCTTTTCCAGACACTCGGTACGACCTACCACCGTGTAGAGGCACTTGTCACCGGGGCAACCTATGAAGTTGAAACTCCTGGCACACTTGCTGCTGTTCGTGGTACGAAATTTGCCGTTAAGTACGACAAGAAGAAGAAGGAGACGAAAGTTTCTGTAACAGAACACACCGTACGCGTTTCTCGATTCGATGAAACTTCCACAAGCACTCAAGAACGTACTGAACTAGAGACAAAAGATATACAAGAAGGTACAACAGTACAAGTTCATGCTTCAACCACTGCCACATCCACGAGCGCATTTACAACTGTACAAACAAAAGAAGATGAGGAAATGAACTCTTGGGTAGAGAAAAACACAATCCGAGATGCGGAAGAACGGCAGATCAAAGAAACTATCTCAAACAAAGAACAGATTCGCGAAGCATTAAAAGACATTCTTATACAGAGAGAAGATGCTCGAGATGTGCTTATTCAAGACATAAATAAAGAAGATATTCCTTCACGAGAAATACCGAAAGAGCAAGTAGTCCCAGTAAGAGAAGTAAAGAAGACGGTAGACGACACCTCCATTACCAAACCACAAGTATCCACAACAACCAAGCCCGTAGTGAAGCTCGATGAGGAAGTATTCTTCGACAAGTTTACTACTATGTTTGTAAATTACTTGTACTTGGATGAAAAAGATACGCCGTGTTCACTTTCTCTTGGAGCAGATGAACGCGTCAAATTTCTTACATCATTTGCAACTCAAAGTGGATATCCATTTACTTCCACAACACTTCTTTCATTTGCACAAGAAGTTGATAGGTACTGTAAAGCTAAAGATCCAAACCTTAAAGCAAAGCTACAGTCTCGTTTCGATGCTGAATTTCCGTTCCAGGAGTCTCTCTAATCTATGCGAAAGCTTTTTGCACAAGTGCGAAGTGTGCACCTTCTAAGCTACTTCGGTGTTTTTCTTCTGTGTAGTTTTTTCTCAACAACGCCACTTGCTTGGTCTACAGCAGATAGAGTATTTGACGTACTACGAAATACACACTCACGAAATGAGGTCGCAATTGTTGGTATCGATGACACAAGCTTAGAAAAGTATGGTGCGTGGCCTTGGAACAGGGCTGTATTCGGAGACGTTGTGAATCAGCTCAATAAACTCGGGGCACGGGCTATTGTTTTTGATGTGTTGTTCTTTGAACAACGTGAAGGAGACAACGCTTTTAGTGTGTCTCTTGAGAAGACAACTATTCCTATCATACTTGCTTCAAAAGTCGAAGATGGCAGCTACCGAGCAAGCTTTCTCAATTCTGGATCGTCGCCGCTTGTAGTTTCTGCTCTTGCAAATGTAGATCCAGACAGTGATGGAAAAGTGAGAAACTACCCCAAGAAACAAATCACGCAAGAGGGATGTGTGCTCTCGCTTTCAGAAAAAGCATTTACTCTATACACCAAAGAGATCAAGGAGGAGTGCTCACAAACCAAAGAACAGTTCAGATACTCAGAACATATTCCCGTGTATTCGCTGGCAGATGTAGTACAGGGTGGTATTGAAAAAGAAAAACTACAAGGAAAAGTCATATTCATCGGCTCTACATCGCTTGGACTGGAGGATCATTTTGTTGGTATACATGGTGATAAGGTTCCAGGAGTGTATGTACACGCGAGTGCGTTTACATCACTTCTTAATGATGTGCATGACACCCATGTCCCGCCCACAGCTTCGTTCATACTTCTGGGTCTGTACGCATTACTTTCTGTCGCTAGTATCTACAGGATACGAAAACTGTTTCTTCAACTCATAGTACTCACACTTCTCGTCATCTCTACTGTAGTACTCTCTGTTCTGTGTTTTGAACAAGGTATCACACTCCCACTTCCAGCCCTTCTTATGACGATTGTGCTTGTTTCTAGTTACGCAACACTTGCCAGATTCATCGATGAACGCCGACATTCGATGGTAATTGAAAATCTGTTTTCAAAGTATGTCCACAAAGATGTACTTCAAGAAATTCTTGCATCGGGAAAAGACATAACTCTTGGCGGCGAACGAAAAGAGCTTTCTATCCTGTTTTCTGACATTCGTGGATTCACGACACTTTCAGAATCCTTGTCACCAGAGAATCTCACCAAGGTGCTTAATGAATACTTCAGTGCGATGACGCCACATATTTTGGAAGAAAAGGGGACGATAGACAAATTCATCGGAGACGCTATCATGGCATTTTGGAATGCTCCACTTACTGTAGAGCATCATGCGACACATGCTGTGCGCTCAGCGCTTCGTATGCAAAAAGCGCTTGAACTATTTAACGAAGATCACGCGACTACACTTGCTATTGGTATCGGAGTACATACTGGCGCATGTGTTGTTGGAAATGTGGGAGGTAAAGACAGAGTAAACTACACCATTTTGGGAGATTCAGTAAATCTAGCATCGCGACTGGAAGGTCTTACGAAGAAATACGGTATAAGCATACTCGTAACCGAAGCCACGAAAATGCTTATACAGGATAACAGTATCGTATTTAGATTCTTAGATGAAATCACAGTGGCCGGAAAAGCACTACCAACCAAGCTTTACCAAGCTTTTTGGAAGGAAGATGTCGATATGAACTTGATACATGACTACGAAGAAGCGCTTGATTATTACAGACAAGGTGCCTGGGGCGATGCAGAGACGCGATTTACATCACTAGAACAAAAAGGTGACCTGCCAAGCGCTAAGATGCTTGCCAGAATTCCTGAGCTGCGTACAAAAACAACATGGGATGGTGTGTGGAGATTTGATGAGAAATAAACACGCACATAGCTATTTGCTGGTAATTAGGATATGATGAATGTTCGAGGTTATTCATCTAATAAACACATACATGTCAGAAAACACAACAACACCCACTACTCCTACTCCAGAAGAAACTACTCCAGTGGTTGCGCCTACCGTAGCACCACATGTCGAAGAAGGTATTCCAGTACCTGCTGAACCCACAGTGGTGACACCACCTGTTACGCCCGAAACGAAAACCGAAGAGGGTGCCGTTACTGCAACAGTATAAATAAACAAAAACGCGCCTACAAAGCGCGTTTTTGTTTTGCCTACATAGTAGCAACCTAGAAGAACTTGCACTTTTTTGGAATTCTTTGTAGAGTTGAATTCCCGTCCACACAAAGAGGAATTCAAGATGGCATACGTGCAGACCCCGAAAGGGGTGCCGAGGGACAAGTGGCAGCTGGACCCTGTGAGTGCTCTCCACGAGCACTACAAGAAGACTGGTCAAGGTGAGGTCACCTACACCTGGAAGGACAACCCTTTTAACCTTCCATCGTGGGTGTGTGTGCTCACACTCCCTGACATGGGGAAGGTTGTGCACGGATCCGGACCGAACAAGAAGGAGGCCAAGATGGCCGCCGCAAGAAACGCCTGCTCCAAGTACTTCAACTGAAGAGCTCGCGTGCGAACTGCTCGCGCTTAGCGGGCTTTTTTTATCTCCAAAGATTGGTACCTGTTCTGTCGTCTGCAAATCGATGATTTACATCCCGGTGAAGCATTTCATCTTTAATGGTTGCGGCTATCACGTCTGTAAGACGCGCATTGTTCTCCAATTTCCAGTATTGGATAGCAATCGTCGGAGCTTGGACATTCTCATGCTTTCCTTCATGAACAAGACGGAGATAGTGTTCATAGCTATGAATAGCTTCTTCTTCAAAGTAACCAACCACTCTGTGAGCAGTTGCTGGACTAAGAAGATAGAGAAGAAAGTACAGATGGTAGAAGAAAAACTGGACAATCATAATCGCAATACGTTCAATAGTTGTTGGTTTTGATATTGCACTATAAATAAGCAGGTGCATACGTTCATTTTCCGCCTCATCAATAAGCGCCTCAATCCACCCACGATCACCACGAATAAATCGGAGTGACTTCAAATGCTGAAGAAGTCCACCAACCATACCCGGGACAGCTGCGATTGTCTCAAGGACAACAGCGCGGTGACAATAACGCTCTTGAAAGAAGAAGTCCATAACGGCAGCTATGGTGTGTACGCTAGATTTAGCAAGTCTGTCACGTGCACCATTTGGTTCTCGTCTGTAGGACTCTTCGTGACTGATAATAGCTGGGGAAACCCCATTTATATTTGTATTGTCGGTAACTACATGGTTCATATGGTCACAAGTATACCGCTTACCCATACCTGTTGCCCAGCCTTTATAAACAGCACACTATCTGTTAGAATAAAGGACATGTTAGATATCAAATTTATCCGTGAACAAAGCGATCTCATTAAGGGTGCTGTTGCAAAGAAGCATCTTTCGTTTAATGTCGATGAACTTATCGCGCTTGATGAAAAGCGTATTTCACTTCTCCAATCCGTAGAAGCACTTCGTGCGGAACAAAACGCTGCAAGTCAAAAGGTTGCTCAAGCGTCCGCAGGTGAGCGACAAATCTTGATCGACTCGATGAAGACAGTAAAGGATACGCTCAAGACACAAGAGGATGAACTTGAAGAAGTGATGAAATCGTGGCGAGCACTCATGCTTGCTGTCCCAAACATTCCAGACATGACAGTTCCTGAAGGAGACAGTGATGCAGACAACGTGGAAGTTGCTACGTGGGGAACTATTCCGACGTTTACATTTCAGCCACTTAGCCACATAGAGATCATGGAAGCGCAAGACATGGTGGACTTCGAACGTGGCACCAAAACATCGGGGTTCAGAGGATACTTTTTGAAAAACGACGCTGCGATGCTTGAAATGGCGGTATGGCAGTACGTTATGCAGCGTTGGCAAAAGAAAGGATTCACTCCAATGCTCGTACCATCACTTGTGAAGCGAGAAACCCTTTTAGGTACCGGATATCTCCCACAAGGAGAAGATGATCTCTACAAAGATGGAAACGATTACTTAGCAGGAACAGGTGAGGTGGCAACTATGTTTTATCATTCTGATGAAGTACTTGAAGACATTACGACACCAAAGAAATACATCGTATGGAGTCCGTGCTTTAGAAAAGAAATTGGAAGTCACGGCAAAGACATCAAAGGACTCGTTCGAGTGCATGAGTTTTATAAATGCGAGCAAGTGGTTCTCTGCGAAGCAAGCCATGAAGTCTCTGTTCAACTTCACGAAGAGATACGAAGAAACGCAGAAGAAATGATGGAAGAGCTTGGTATTCCATACCACACCGTTGTGAACTGTGGTGGCGACCTTGGACTAGGGCAAGTAAAGAAATATGACATTGAAGGGTGGGTACCATCACAGGAGAAATACCGCGAGACACACTCTGCAAGCTATTTCCACGACTTTCAAACACGACGTCTTAACATTAAATACAGAGATGCTGAAGGAAAGCTACGATATGCGCACTCGCTTAACAACACCGCAGCTGCAACGCCACGCTTGATCACTATGATCATCGAAAACTACCAACAAGCAGACGGTACAGTGAAAGTGCCAGATGTCCTTGTATCTTTCATGGGAGGGAAAACAATTCTAGGGAAAGCCTTTCGTTCATAATCATCTTCATCATGAGGAAAACAACGTATCTTCGTGTTAAGAAGCTCACCACGTGGTTTCTCGGCACTATTTGTATACTCTGTGCGCTCTACTTGTACTTCTACACCGGTACCTTTACCATTCAAACATATTCGTTCTCTGGTGTTCCAGAAGATCGAGTAGAAGATCTCACTAATAATGCGAAACTCATCGCAGAAAACACCCTTTATCGTGTTCTTCCAGGCAACAGAACCATAAGCTACCACGACAATGAGCTTCGTACGCTCATCGGAGAAACACTTCCAACTAGCAAGATCATCACCATCTACCCCTGGGGATTGCACACACTTGTCATCAAAGTGGTTCCTTATACACCACTTTTTTCTGTGAGCGATACGCATGCCATTTCAGATGATGGCACTGTGTACAAAGAAATCATTCCACTTGATCAGTTTCCACGACTAGAAGTCGCATCTTCGTCTGAAGTGCTCCCACGTACACTTAAGGAAATCTCTGAGCTTATCACTCGAGTAGACGCTGTACTATTCCCAATCTCGTACGTGGTGGTGGATGAGTTCAATGACATACGTTTGTACAACAAAGAAAAGAATAGTTTTATCGCTGTAAGCAACGCATCGAACATGGATATGGTGTGGTCAAATGTACTGAGTGCCGTGGACACAGAACCGCTCAAAGGAAAACTGTTGGATCCAACCGAACACCTTGAGTACATTGACACAAGGTTTGGAAACAAGGTATTTTATAAGTTCATAAATAAGGCCGCACCCGCACATGAAGATACTCCAGTCGCTACGACAACTATTCAGTAACAAAACTACTCCGCGAAGGATTCATCAAACGCCTGTTCGTGGCTTTTGGCAACGATTAATAGATGAAAAAATCCTACAAGGGGTACCCTTGTGTGTGGTTGCTCCGATGGCAGATGTGACGGATGTCGCGTTTCGTACCATGATAGCAAAATACTCAAAACCACACGGGCCAGATGTCATGTGGACAGAATTTGTTTCTGCGGATGGATTGAACAGTCCGGGTAGAGAAGTGCTTAAGCGAGACTTGGAGTTTACCGACATTGAGCGTCCAGTTGTGGCACAACTGTTCACCTCCACACCAGAGAACATGCGGAAGGCTGCTGCACTTTGTCGTGAACTTGGATTTGACGGCATCGACATCAATATGGGGTGCCCAGACAAAAGTATCGAAAAGCAAGGAGCAGGTGCTGCACACATCAAGGATTGGCGTCGTGCACAAGAAGTGATTCGTGCAGCACAAGAAGGTGCAGGAGACATTCCTGTGTCCGTAAAGACGCGCATTGGATACAACAAAATAGAATTCATGGAATGGTTGCCAAAACTGTTGGAATGCAACATCCCAACACTCACTGTTCATCTTCGTACAAGAAAAGAGATGTCGCTTGTCCCTGCACATTGGGATCTCATGCCCGAGATTGTGAAACTTGTCCGCGATATCACTGGTCCTTTAGAAGAAGGGGGTACCATCATCCTTGGAAATGGTGATATCACTTCAAAATCCGAAGGAGAGAAAATTGCACGAAATAGTGGAGCAAATGGCGTCATGGTTGGACGAGGAATTTTCGGTACACCATGGTTTTTTGGTGAGACAGCAGACAGTAGACAAAAGACATTAGAAGAAAGATTGCGAATCTGTAGTGAACACACCAAACTCTACGAAGAAAAGTTGGGGGACATAAAGAGTTTCGCAATTATGAAAAAGCACTACAAGGCGTATGTGCATGGGTTCGATGGTGCAAAAGAGCTTCGTATGGAGCTTATGGAATGTACTAATGCAGAACAGGTGGAGAAAGTAATTGAAGCCTTTTTAAACAAATAAAAACAGGAGCCGAAGCTCCTGGTGGACGTCACTTGTAATCCGGAAAGTCCTCTGGGTCGTAGTGACCAAGCCACTCTTCCCGGTCGGCGAAAGCTTTCCCTTCCCTGTACCCCTGTACAAAGGCGGGGGACACCTTCTCGATGTTGGCAAGGATTATCTTTTCCTTGTCCTTCGGGTAGGGACATGAGTACCCACGATCGTATCCGTCCGCTTGGTCACGCGCGACCTTGCGGGCCGCTAGAACTTCAACATGACTTGACTCCTGGTTGGCGGTCATGGCCGGCTCCTCTTGCTGTTACGCAAGAGAACCAGTCAAAACCAATTTCTGACTATGATACAGTTGCGTTAGTAAGCAATATGTATTGTACAAGATATTTTGCCTTGTGTCAATCTAGTAGGTACACATGCTATACTTTTCACATGTCATACATCGCGCTTTACAGGAAATACCGCCCACAAACATTTAGTGATGTTGTTGGACAAGAATACGCAGTGGAACTTCTCACCAGTGCAATCAAGCAACAAAAGATCTCACACGCATACCTCTTCTGTGGTGGTCGCGGTACAGGAAAGACAACCATGGCGAGAATCGTCGCTCGTGAAATTGGTTGTAACGACGAAGATATCATCGAAATAGACGCAGCGTCTAATCGCGGCATCGACGAAATACGCGAACTTCGTGAAGCAGTTCGCACCGCACCATTTTCATCTCCGTACAAGGTATACATCATCGATGAAGCGCACATGCTCACCAAAGAGGCGGCAAATGCTCTTCTTAAGACACTTGAAGAACCACCATCACATGTAGTCTTCATTCTCGCTACGACTGATCCAGATAAACTTCCTCAAACCATTGTTTCCCGTTGCCAAAAAGTGGTATTTAATACTCCAGACCTTGAAACGCTCACGAAAAGACTTCTCTACATCACCGAGAAGGAAGGTAAACCAGCAATCTCACCAGAAGGAGCGCGGGCTATCGCACATCATGGCAAAGGATCGTATCGCGATGCGGTTGGTATCTTGGAACAAATACGCACATCAGCGGGTAACGTCACCACCATTGCAGATGAAACCATACACAGAATACTCGGCATACCATCACAGCAACTCATCGTCGAACTACTAGCATCACTTTGCACAAAAGATGCCGCATCACTTCTTGCAACATGCAAACGACTAGAAACTGGGAGCGCAACTCGTGCGTATGATGACCTCATTGACCATGTTCGTGAAGGACTACTCGTACGTGTCGGCGAAACGACAACAAACGAAAAAGTGGCAACTCTCGCAAAAGAGTACCCACTTGTCATAGGCTCAAAATTGCTTCTAGATCTCCTTGAAAAGCGTCACTTACTCGAAGTATCAGAAGCTCACTCCTGGGCTGCGTTTGAAGCGATTTTACTCAATCAGATCGAAAGCTAGTCTTGTACCAAGAAAAGAGCCGTAAGGGCTGCTCCAACCCATCCAAGTGTTGAAACAGCTCCAGAAATGAACAAGGGGAGTTTCTCTGTGAATGTTAGATCTCTGACTGCTTTTGTTGTAGCAACAGATTGTAGTTTTCCTATCACAAAGCCATTAATAATAAGCGTGAGGACAAAGGCCATCTTCAGATAAAACTGTGGACGAGCGAGTAAGTATTCTCGCATTGGAAAGAAAAGAAACAGTCCTGTTGTTATCATGCCAGCGAGACCAACCCATGTATTTCTGTGAAGTTTTTTGATAATCTTCGCATCTAGTTTTTCTCGTGTACCCCTCATCCAGTCAAACCCAAAACGATCTGCATGAACAACGGTCCATACGACGAAAGCAAGTGTCAGTAAGTGAAGTGGCAGAATAACGTTTTCCATACTTCTTTTATTGTGTCACAACACCAATCTTAAATCGTGCAAGTACTGACATTGGCTTTGCATCACCTCCGTGCTGTGAAGTAAATCGTGCAGTTCCATCAGTTCCACAAAGTGAGAGAATGGCCTTCTTTCCTCCTGGGTGTACTGCGACCCACATCGTGAGATCATAGACGCTGCCGTTTATCGTTGTGTAGCAACTTGAGGCATTATTATGAGAAGCGACGTCTGTTTGTGTGTACGTCGGAGCACCTTGTGTTGTGGTGCCTGTAGTTGTGTTCACTGTCGTTTGTGTCGTGGTTCCATATTCTGTGATAGATTCCTTAACATATGTCTCTGGTGCATACGTGTTCCAATTCATGTAGAACCACACACCTGCTCCAACAAGAATAAGTCCAAGCACGCTCAAGGCGAAATATAGTTTGTTCATATGTCACAGTATACAACAAAGGGTGGGCTTTTATTTCAAAATGCTACACTAAGAGAATACATGGCGCTCAAGAAACTCATCACGGAAGGTTGGAAGCACGCAAGCACCATCATCTTTTTCGGCGGCTTCATCACCGACTCATTTTTGCTTCCAGATGTTACGGATCCAACTACAAAGTACATCGGTCTTGCATACTTATGCATATTAGCTACCATCATCATTCTTCGGGAATGGATCATCGCCCGAAACACTGCAAGCGTATTTGAACAACGCACCTTTTCTGTACTGACATTTGGTGTATCGTTCTTTTCTGGAGCAGCCCTTTCATTTGTCTTTATCTACGCCATGAGAAGTGCTGCACTTTCTGTGTCATGGCCACTGTTTGTCATCTTACTTCTTTGTATGGCGGCAAATGAGTTTGTCGACACGCACGAGTACAGGTTTACACTTGATATCGCAGTATTTTTCGTAGCACTTGTCTTCTATGCTATTTTCAACGTCCCCATCGCAACTGGAAGCGTAAACGACAGTGTGTTTCTACTTTCTATAGCGATTGCTATTGGAGTGGGTATACTTTTCATATCTGTTTTACGCAAACTTTCTGAAGTAGCTGAGTATGAACGAGGAAGAGGGTACGCGCTTGCGGTCGGCATCCCAATGTTTGTGGGAATGCTCTACTTCCTCAACATCATCCCAGCTGTACCACTCACACTTAAAGAAAGTGGTGTGTATCACATCGTTACTCGCACACCAGATGGTGAATATATCGGGCAAAAGGAAGTAGATGCTCGCTTACTTGCGGAATATAGACAAACGATATTTCACAAAAAAAGCGCAGGTGACGTGGTGTACTTTTTCAGTTCAGTTGGTGCTCCAGCAGAAGTTTCTGCTCCTGTGACACATGTGTGGGAATACTACGATGAAGCCACGCATGAGTGGATTACTTCTACCATTGTTTCGTTTGATCTTTCAGGTGGACGAGAGGAGGGGTACCGTGCCTATTCAAAGAAAGAAACAACTAAGCCAGGACTTTGGCGAGTAACAGTAAAAGTAGATACAAATAGAGTTGTGGGCCGAATGCAGTTTCGTATCGAGGAGGGGAGCGAGCGACAACTGGAAGAAGTGAAACTGTAGTGATGTCTACCAGAGAAACCGCGGCGTCCGTAGGACGCCGCGGTTTCTTCTATGTTCACGTGTACCAACTATTTACTTCTTAAACGTAAATGACATCACGATTGCAGTTGTCTTTGCATAGAATGCTTTCAAGTCTGCATCTGAATACATATCAGTCATGGTCTCATCTTTATAGCGAGAACCGTTTTCTATCTGTTCAATCACGAAACACTTATTTGCATGGATTGTGCGATAGCTTGCACCTTGTAGGTACTGCTGCATCGCTGCATCGCCGAAAGTGAACTTCTTCCATGTGACTCCTTGTATGGTCACTTCGGTCACTGTTTGGTTCGTATAACCATCATCCTTTGCATAACAGTTTGCGGTATCAGTAGATACTCCGACTCGAACTTCAGCTCCGTAAAAGAGTGGATACTTCTTTGGAATTTTTGTTTGGTTCTCCACACGAATGACAGGGATGGAGATCACTGGAGTGCCGCGCTTTGCTTGCGTTGCACCGTATCTCCAATCGTTTTGGTTAAGTGCGTGGAAGTTGCCAAAGGATTCTGCATTTAAATCTCTTGGGTAGCTGATAGTGAAATTGTATGTTGCGTTTGCATACGTTTCGCCAAGTGAAGCAGACGATCCTCCAGTTGGCGCGGTGGCGGGTGTAGCACCTGGTGTGGTACTGGCAGTTCCTAGTGGTGTAGATGTTGCTTGGTTGTTTGTCGGTGTTACAGTGTCGTCACCTGTAAAGTAGACGATGCCATAGATACACAGTGCCACAAGGAGGATACCTCCGATAACAGAAGCAATAAGTGTTGGTGTTTTCATGTTGAAATTACTGATGGTATATAAAGGAAATAAATTCCCTCATGGGACGTATGGTACTACGTGTGCGAGCTTACGCAATAGGGTTTCTCCCTTGAATGATTCTGATGAGGAACATAATGATCGCAGCCACCAGGAGGACATGGATGAAACTTCCGAGTATTCCAAAACCGAAGTATCCGAGAATCCAAAGAATAATAAGAATAGTAGCTAGAGTGGTAAGCATGGTTATGTGATTTATGTATAGTAGTGCAAACGAAAGACTGTCTTCACCAAGGAAGTTGCTTTCTTCATATGATGACGATACACCAAGCCTTTTCTTACAGAATAGAGGGGTTTACTTCTTTTCAAACACCATAGTCCCAGCATCTCGATTGAGATTCACCGTGAGTCTGTTACCCAAGATCGTATAGGATGTTGTGAGCATGAGGTCTCGTGCATAGGTAGATTCAAGCGTGTTTTTACAAAACTTCTTGGTGGATGCAAGAGGTGAGATAGAAAGCACTTCAGATTGAACGACATACGTACCAGTAAACGAATTGCAATCCGTTGAGCTGTGTAGCGTGCCATCTTGTCCAAACACAAGAACGTACTGCTCACGAGCGGGCGTAGAGACGAGCGTGCCATTTGGTAACTCTGTTTGAAGCCATACCCACTGTGTTTCCGGAAGCGGAGGTGAGATAGGTTCTTCATGACGAACAGAAGGGGATGTGGGCGTTTCTTTAGAAGCAAGTACAGAATACTTGTTTGCATAGACGACACTTGCTCCGATGATAACCGCACCCATACTGATTGCAACGATAGTATCTCTCATACACTAAAGTATGTACTATGATGTGAAATTCTGAAAGGAACTTAACCACAGCCACTCGTAGAAAAAGCGTCCGAAGACGCTTTTTCTACCCTATATCGCTCTTTTGTATGAAGTTGTTGCAAGGTAGAATTCCCGCCACCAGGAGAGCCAGGAGACCATATATCCAAGTTACCGTCAGATACAACGCAGAAGGCGGATCTGATGACGGGAATCTACCCTGCGTATGAAGGTGCATCTGTCTATGAAGACGGTGGTATTTTTAGAAATCTTACAAGCGTTTTTCTTTATCATGGCAACATTGACAATCGGAATGTGGTGTGATACAGTATAGTTCTACCCACAAACCTCTCTGTCGCGTACGGAGAGTTAGGTCGAGGCTACACGTAGCACGTGTAGTGGTTGGAGTAAATCAACTGGTAGCTCTTGATCCATCCACGGGGCCAGGCAGCGATGCTTGGCCTTTTTCTTTTGATAACATAGCCAAAACGTGGTAGTATTTACTCACTTAATTTTTAGGTTCTAGATTTCAGTTTTTTCTGAATCCTTCATTTAAAATTGAAAATTAGAACATTGAAAATTATTTGTTTGTACGCAAACAAATTGGGGTATCGTCTAATGGTAGGACATCAGGTTTTGGTCCTGAGTATCGAGGTTCGAGTCCTTGTACCCCAGCCCCAGCTGGTATACTTAGAAGTACTTTTGCGTATGAAATCGCTGTTGTATCTCACAAATAAAAGTAATGGGTTCTATGAAGAAGACACTTTTCTTATTGACAGGCTAAAGCTCTATTATAAGGTTATCGTCTGTCACCCGTTAGAATGCAAAAAATATTTGAATGAAATCTCCGGTGTTGTCATTAGAAATGTCTGGCCAACTTCCGAGTATCGAGAAGGATGGGAACATGTTTTGGACTCAATCCGCAGTAGCAAGTTACCTACTTTCAACTCGTTAGATGGAAGCGGCGATATCACAGGAAAAGAATACCTAATTGAACTCTATAAAAAGAAACTACCAGTCATACCTTCGATTTCGAGCCTGAGTGATCTAGATAAATTACCAGAAACAGAAAGCTATTGGGTTAAACCGTTTTTTGGGTGTGATGGAGAGGGCTCGCAACAAATCACAACAAAAGCCCTTGGTAATTTTAACCTGAAAGGTTACATTATTCAGCCGTATATAGAGTTCACCTCTGAGCCTTCTTTTTATTATCTTGATAACAAGTTCTTATATGCAGTAGAGATGCCAAACAGACTTAAGGATACGGGTATCAAATTATATACACCAACAAAAGAAGATATAGAATTTGCTGAGAAGTTTATCAATTGGAACAGCCTTTCTGTTGGTATTCAAAGAATAGATGCTGTTCGCACTAAAGCAGGAAGCCTTTTACTTACAGAAATCGAAGATGTTGCCGAGTATTTATACTTACTTGATATTGAACCAGAAGTGAGAGAAAAGATTAGCGATGCTCTAATTGACACAATCCGGAGGGTTATTATATAGCATTGTTCTACCTTCGTCACCAAAGGTGCTTTCAATTTCAACTGTTTGAGTACAAACCAAGAAATTGAGTCGCCAATAGCCCCAGCTGATATACTGAGCATATGGAAAAAAGATATAAGCTCGTCATGTATGTTCCTGAGTCTCATTCGCAGATATTAAGAGAAGCAATCGGTAATGCAGGAGCAGGAGTAATTGGTAATTATACTCACTGCACTTTTACCATTAAAGGTACTGGTAGATTTAAGCCTGCCGAAGGCGCTAATCCAACAATAGGTGAGGTTGGGAAGCTTGAAGAGGTACAGGAAGACAGAATTGAAACTGTCTGCACAGCGGACAAACTTCAGGGAATCTTGAAAGCAATTAAAGAAGTGCATCCGTACGAAGAGCCAGCTACTGATGTGTATCCGATAGAGATAGTTGAGTAAGAAAAGCTCGAACTTCCCCGCCACTATTTCATCTACGCGGCACAGGTAGTCTTACGGCTTCAGTGAGTCTTTTTACACAAAACAAAACCGCCGAAGCAGTTTTTTTGCCGCTTGGCGGTTGGCCATTTCTTTGTCACTTAGGGCGATTGATGACAAAGCAGATGACAAGTGTTGCAGATGTCGCAAGGAGTGCAACCACGCTCAGTGCCAGCCATTCTACTTCGAACGCAATCTTTCCTTGCCAGTAAAGAAAATGCAGCGCGCTGAATCCAGCGAAGTACATCCCCGTAGAGAGCGCACAGTACAGCACGGTCCCTGTCCCTGGAAAGTCGGTAGGGGCGTGGCCCCAGTACACGCAACTTATTGTCGTGAAAACAATCGTTGCGATCAAGGTTGACGTGAAGGCGGGATAGGGGAGGATGCAAATGATGACCGCGGTGACCACAACCGGAAACAAGAGGTCTTTAAAGGCACACATCCATTCCCTAACATTTTGCAGAAATCTTTTCATGGGAGCACTTCTCCTTTCTCCTTGAGCGATAGAGCTAATATATTTATTATGTCATATTTATAGCAAATGTCAATATTTCTATTATTTAAAATCGTTCTACTATCACCCCACGGCCACAGCTAAAAAGTCAAAACCCCAGATTGCTCTGGGGTTCACGTGGCCGTCAGTCGAATTACGCGAGGTCGCGATCTTCGGGGGTGACGTGCACGTCGAGTTCGGCAGTAATGGTGGCGTGGGGGTTGAAGAAGAGTCCTTTCAGGAACTGAATCTTCCACTCATCGCCTTTGGTATAGTTTCGAACGAGACGCTGGACAGCGATCCCGATCATGAAGGGGGAAACCCACTTCGCTACACCACCATAATCACCGTGTCGACCTACGTGCTGAAGAATTTCTCCTGCAATGCTTCTAGGGAAACAATTCGTATTTGGATGTAAATACGATTTAGCTTCCGCAACAAGCGCGAGCAGGGAATCATCATTTGACTGGGTGCTTTCCATAGCACTCCTCCTTCGGCGTACTCCTGCGGCACCATGCCATAGTTCTTTCGGCCGGAATATTGTTGTGATTGTAACAGGAGAAATGATTGTAAGGCGCTCAGTCAAGTAAGTTGCTACCGTAATATATACTACATATAGTAGAATATATTGTCAAGTTTTAGACTTTAATCAGGTTCCAACTTACCCACTACGCTTTCAGCTTCGCGGGACAAGCAGTCACATAGCCCCAGCAAACACTATTTCGCTAATATAGCTTTGTGAAATAAGAAAAAGTAGGTTCGAGTCCTTGATGGGTGCAGATATATAAAACAAAGACCGCCGAAGCGATCTTGTTTGCCGCTTGGCGGTCGAAAGAAGCCTACCTTCGAACCTTGATACCCAGTGTTCGACCGCCATCGAGAACCATTTCGCCAACCTCTTCGTAGTCGAGACTTTTGAGGTCGATGTTCTTCGGCAGGTGGAAGCAGCCGGCGTGTGCATTGACCAGGTTGCCGATGGCTTCTTCTGGCGTTGCACCGCAGCCCCATCGCCCAGGCTGCTTATCGATCTGAGCGTGGTAGTCACCACGACCCCTCGTTTGCGGTCTGGGGCTGAGCAGAATCGTGATCGGAGGCTTTCCGGGATGCCAAGCAAGTTCGTCAGTGTCGTTCCAGCTTTCATCCAGGATCTCATCAAGGGTATCTGCCCATGTGAACCAGCCGCTACGGTCATGGTCGTTGTAGATGGCCACAACGCGACAGGGTTGGAAGTTGTGGTTGTGTCTCAAGATCAGGTTACTTGTTTGAGGTACCTGGCTGGGAATCACACCAAGAAGTGTGGCGAATAGTTGTGACTCTCCATTGAAGCGCCTCACTCGCTTATCGATGTCAAACGTCAGGATCTTGTTACGGTTGAAGAACATCGCCTCCAACAGATCCATGCGGGAAGGACCCTTGATGATTCTGGGGGCGGAAACGGTTTTGGAAGCCATACAGCTTCTCCTTGAACAATCACTCCTATGATGAGGTAAGAGTGTAACCTCGTTGTCCATCTAGACGGACCACCTTTGCTATACGGCAAGGAATTAATATAATTATACAATATTTAATGTGATTGGTCAATTGTAGTATTCAAAAAAGTTCGAACATCCCCACTACGCTTTCAGCTTCGCGGGACAAGCAGTCACATAGCCCCAGCTCGTGATAGAATTCAGTCATGAAGAACGCGATTATTATTCACGGTATGCCGTCGAAGGAAGAGTACCTCGACCTCTCGAATCCTCGACCTTCACAGAACCACTGGTTCCCATGGCTGAAGCGGGAACTTGAAAAGAAAGGCATTGTTTCTTTCACTCCGGAAATGCCTACTCCTTACGAAGCTCGATACAACGAGTGGGCTTCAGTGATGTCACAATTTTCAATTAATGAGGATACAATACTGGTTGGACATAGTCTGGGCGGAGGCTTTCTCGTTAGATGGTTGAGTGAGAATGAAGTAAGGGTTGGAAGAGTAGTTCTTGTTGCCCCATGGCTTGATCCCAACAAAGAGCTTCAAACTGGGTTTTTCGATTTTACTATCGACCCTTCGCTTACTGATCGCACGAAAGATATTACTGTCTTTATTTCGCACGATGATGATCAAGAGGAACTAACAAGTTTTCAAACTTTAAAAAATGCTGTACCAAAATTACAAGCAAAAGAGTTCGACGACAAAGGTCACTTCATTTTAGAACATACGAAGACAGAAGAGTTTCCTGAATTACGGGATTTTCTTCTCGAATAAAGGTTCCAACTTCCCCACTACGCTTTCAGCTTCGCGGGACAAGCAGTCACATAGCCACAGCTAAGAGTTTTTAAAACAAAAAACGACCGTCGGGGTGAAGGTTGTTTTTTCACCGCCCAGATTCACAACTTCGTCCTCAGGGGCGAGCAGCAGGTATCCTTTCTGGGTACCCGAGGAACCGCATGTCAGCATCTTGGGGTACTCCTTGTCAGAACCACCGGCGTTTTCCTTGACCCACGGAAAACCGTCGCGAAAGGTGACCTTGATGGCCCGGTGATTGTTCACCACCCAGCAAATCTTCTCATATGCCATTTTGCCTCCAGAAAAAGAGGGGTTAACGAACCTCCCACATCCTACACCTTTTCAAAAAAGATTCCAATCTCTACAACAAAAAAGCCACCCGAGGGTGGTTTGCGCCGCCTGACGGACTTTGGAACTAGAAGTGCTGCCATTCGAAGACGTCACGGAGATACTTCGGCATCGGTGAATGCGCAGCTTGCGGCTGTTCATAGCCCACACAGTTGGTGATGATGCGACCGTCTTTCACAGCAAAGCGGTAACGCTCCACGCGTGGCTTTTCACCGAAAAACCTTTCCAGAACGTTGGGGGTGCAGCGCACCGTAATCCGAAAGTAGGCAGTGTCGTCGGGAGAAGGGTTCTGCCCGTCAAATTCAAGGGAAATGATCAGTGCTTTCATGTTGGTTCCCAGAAAGTGCACCTCTTAATTAGTTCGGGAAGAGTAACCCGTTTAGTAGAACACTACAATACTTCGAGGTTATTGTCTATTTTTACAACAGCCCAACAAACCACAAACTCGACAAATTCATTTCAATATTGTAGTGTACTTTTTGAACGTTCACCTCAACAACTGAAAGAATCTAGATGAAAGCGGAACAAATCGCACGTGACAACAAGGCCTTCTTCAATGTTGGCATCGGAGTAACAATAACGAGGCGTGACTTCGGTCATGCCATCCGTGACAGTTACCATCAACAGCCTCTGCAGTACGCTATGGTTAACCGGCTCTACGACGGGTACATTTTGATCGACACGTCAGATATCGTCAGAAACTGCTCTCACGGTAGCCTCTCCGACGACATCGGCTCGGGCATTCTGGGGAAGGTCGCCCTGCTTCTCCCAGAAAAAGTCTCGGGTGTCATGAACAGTGAAGCAAGTGTCGACCTGGGCATCTACACCTTCGCCTTCAAGATCACGAAGTACGAGCGCAGCGCCAACTACAACTACGAGATGGTGGAAGATCCGACCCCAATACCCAAAGGCGAAGTCCTAGGCCGTTTCGTGGAGCTGAAGATCTCCATCGCGGCACACCGCTAACAAGACGCCCCTCAAAAAAACCGCTGGGGGCGTTTTTTTGTTGTATAAATTCCACCCTCATCCTCAACAACCCCACCTGCTATACTTACTTCCAATGAAACTCATTGCTTCCGGCTGGCAATATAAAGTATATGATCTGGAAAATGGTCGCGTGAGAAAAGTAAAAGCTTCTGGCTTATTTCAATATATAAAAATACTTTCTCATCTACCCTTTCAATTCATTGAAGCGTACAAGGAACAGCAGAGAGTCAATCGAATGGAGAGGCAAGCAAATGATTACATTAGAACCATTCTCCACTTAGAGATTTCACGAGCACTAGGAAACCCTGTTTTTATTTCTCAATCTGACTACGAACAGGACAAAGTGAGAGTTCTCTACGAAGTATGTAAGGATGCGTCTTTTGAACAACAGAAAGAGATTATCAAATCATATATCCATTTGATCCACACAACATGGAACTATGGTTTTGCAGATTGTATTTTTAATTTCACTCTCAACAACGGCACAAACGACAGGGGAGACTTGCTCCAGCTTGATTTTGGAGAAATCACAACTGAAAAAGATGACGTGGAGGAGATGATTCGAAACCAGAGATGGTTACAAAGTTTTAGTTACACGACCTTAGTTTCAAATGAACTGAAAGACTACTATTCAACGACAATGTCCGAAGAGCTAACCTTTGCGAAACTTAATGAGTCATGGCGTTCTAAGTTGAAATAAAAATTCCACCTCTTCCCAAGAATGGACAGGTTTATTACTATGTTGTAGTATTTCTTTCGAAAGCTCACCTGCATATGCAGATCACAATCCGCTCAAACAAAGGACACCGTGCTATGAAGCGCCAAAAAGTTGCAATGTGGACCAGTGTTACGGTTTTCGTGACAGGCATGGTTTGGTATCTAGTTTTCGTCTACTATCCAGGGTTCTTGGTCCCTTTCATTCCGAGCCTCGACATGGACAGTGATGGCTTGCCGATCGTCACGGGTGTCGCCACTTTCACAATCCTGGGGTTTTTCCTTCTCTTTCCAATTTGTTACCTAGTCGTCGTGTGCTACGGATTGTACTCACTGATCATGAGTACAACAGGAGAAGAGAAATAATCATCGCCTTTCGTAATCGCTCGAGGGGCGATTTTTTTAGTGCACAACTATTCCCAATTCACTGAAACCTCTCAACGGTGCTCACAAGAGAAAACCCACCGAAGTGGGTTCACTTGATGGGTTTATGCGAATATTCTGCATGCAAGGACCAAGGCATTGATGAGTGCGGCAACGCCGAGCCAACCGATTGCAAAACCGACTATCCGAATGATTGCGTCCGCGGCGAGTGATCCGGCGCCAGCTGCTTCTGATGGACGACTCAGTGCAACACCCACACACAGCAGTGAAGCAGCTGTTGCGATGAGGGCGCAGAGAATAGCCAAGCTTTTCGGCGCGTCAAACATGTACACAAGCGAACCGAAAAGAATGGTGAGAACACTGAGAGGTGGGAATGTCTGAATGAACTTCAAACCCCACCTGACGCGAGACATGAAAGTCATTTTCTGCTCCTAAAACTACAATTACGTTTACAATGTCATATATATAAGGTTTGTCAATGTTACCGTTTTAAAAAGTCCCCACATCACTACCTGATATACTCACATCATGAATGAATCAACACCAGAAAATAGTAAACCAGTAGAACGTTTTGAAGAGATACTTACTCCAAAACTTGTTTCTGAATCGTTAAGAAACAACCCAGAAGACCTGAGTCTTTTTACTGCATGGATGGACGTACGACAACGACAAATACAAGCTTCGTACATTTCTCGAGAAGATACAGAGACTAGAACGATGGAATTCACTATTGAACTAGCAGGAATATATCGGGACGCAGGTCTTTACGAAGCTGCAGCTGATGCGTACAACGACGCGGCAGATATGGCACAAGCGAATGGAATAGATCGTGCGTATGAAGCCTGCCTTGCAGAACTGGCAAAAATCTAA
>JBDKFI010000010.1:0-20399 GCA_039798825.1 Candidatus Parcubacteria bacterium
GAATTATTATAACACTAAAATATGTAAATGTCAATTGATGTAACAATTAAAAATCGCCACCGCTCCCGAAGGAACGACGGCGATTGAGCGTGCCAGGACTAGTCCATGCAACGCGTTTTCCCATTGGCATCTTGGCGATACCCGCTCCCGCAGGTTTCGCCTGGGAAAGCGACGCCCCAGCGGCGGTTCGCACCAGCGACAGCACGCTGCATGGTGAGGCATTGGGCATACGAATCTGCCCACACCTTCTGCCCGTTCGGGAGAGGGCAAACTGCCCGTCCCGCCGGAATCACTTGTGTCGGGGCCAAAGCCGGCGCCGCTTGGGCGGTCGGCTGTTGCTGTTGACTGCTGCCGAGCAGCCCGCCAATGATGGCGCCTGCAACGGCACCGCGAGCGGCGGCCTTGCCGGTATCACCGGCGATGACGCCGATCAGCCCACCGACGGCAGCACCGTTCACGACGGGGTTACTCCCGCAGCCGGTCGTCAGGACGGAGGCGATGACCACAAGGGTCAGGGAAACGAGTCTCTTGAGCATGATGCTCTCCTTTGAAAGGAACGGTTTGGAACTCTCCAGACGGACGGAATGTCAATCTATTGAGGCTGTATATAGTATACACTAAAACATACTTTTGTCAAGTGTTGAGTTTTCATCCGAGACTGGTCAGCTCTACCCAAAAACCCTGCGGAAAACGAAGTTTTCCGCAGGGTTTTACTATCACCTATCACCTATCACCTATATACTGTACCCATATGCCTCTCACGTTTGACGACACGCTCCAAAACCACAAACTAAACGAACTCCACAAAGAGGAAGAGGAGGAACTCGTCCGTATTCTTTCGGATAAATATGGTCTCCCCTACATCGATCTTCGTGGTATCGCACCAGAACCAGACGCTATGCAGTTTGTAAAAGAAGCAGACGCTCGCGAAGCCGGCGCTGTTCCATTTAAAGTTGTAGGGAGGAGACTCTACGTCGCAACCATCTCCCCGTCGAACGAAAAGCTCGAGGACTTTGTGCGCCCACTTGAAACTCGCGGATCAGAAATCATTCTCTACCTCTGCTCGCACGCATCGCTTGAACACGTACTCTCCAGATATTCAGACCTGACCCAGATCAGTAAGGTGGAAAGTGGCATGCTTGAACTCACCGAAGAGAAGATGACTGCGCTCATGCAAACATTTGCTACACTCGATGAACTTCGACATCAGTTCGACACACTCCTCTCATCTCAAGCGCTCTACAAAACCACTCGCTTGATCGAGCTTGTGATCGCTGGAGCTATTCGGTTCGACGCATCGGACATTCACATCGAACCAGAGGAAGAAAAGGTGCGCCTACGGTACCGACTCAATGGTGTTCTTGAAGACATTGCGTTTTTCGATTTCGACGCACTCAAGAACATCACCAGTCGCCTCAAACTTCTCTCCGGGCTCAAACTTTCCACCATTGCAAATGCACAAGACGGTCGCTTCTCGATCAACCTAGGTGAAGTGGAGGTGGAAGTTCGTGTCTCGGTGGTTCCTGGAAACTATGGCGAATCCTTTGTGATGAGATTGCTTGATCCGCGCCATACCGTGTCTGACTTGGACAACATTGCATTTCCTGCAGTACTTCGAGAAAAACTCTACTACGCTCTTGGGCGTCCAAACGGTGTTGTACTCACAACAGGTCCAACAGGTTCTGGAAAAACAACCACCCTCTATGCGTTTCTGCGACGTGTGTACTCTCCTGAGGTAAAGATCATCACCATCGAAGACCCTGTCGAATACCATCTTGAAGGAATCACGCAGACACAAGTCGAAGAAGAGAAAGGATACACCTTTCTCTCGGGGCTTCGTGCTGCACTTCGACAAGATCCAGACATTATCATGGTGGGAGAAATACGAGACAACGACACAGCGAAAGTCGCCGTCAACGCAGCGCTCACCGGACACCTTGTGTTCTCAACTCTCCACACCAACAACGCGGCCGGCACCATCCCTCGCCTTGTGGAGCTTGGAGTCAATCCTAAAATACTTGCATCAGCGCTTGCTGTTGCGCTCGCACAACGGCTTGTACGTACACTCTGTGACGAATGCAAACAAGAATACGAATCAAACGAAAAAGAATCCCGTGCTATCACGAGTATTTTGGGGGTTATGAAAACAACAGGAAAGGAATCTTCCATGCTCACGCATAGACTTTCTCAGACCTATAGATTGTGGCGACCTATCGGGTGTGCAAAATGTGGCGGCACAGGATACATAAGCCGTATCGGTATTTTCGAAGCGATTGTGATGGATGAACAGATTGAAATGGTGCTTGCCACCAATCCAAGCGAACGAGACGTGAGAGATGCGTCGGCTCACCAAGGAATCCCGACACTTCGTGAAGATGGTATAATTAAAGTACTTGAGGGAATCACCTCATTTGAAGAGCTTGGAAAAGCGGTTGACTTGTACGGAGAGAATTAAAAACTGATTAGCCGTTTGGGGTATAAAAACGACAAAACCCATATACCTCTAAGCAACCCCTTGGTGAAGAACATTCCTTCATAAGGATAAGCACAGTAACGAACAAGTCGTACCAGACCGTCCTCCGAATTAGAAAGTGAAAACAAAGTTTCCGATTGTTTAGAGATATGTGGGTTCTGACAATGATCCGCTCACACAAGGTCAACAGGTAGTATTATATCATATAAAAATCTTTTGTCAAATACCCCTACTCCTCCCCGTATGCCGCACGAGAACACCCCAATTGACATCGAAGAGACACGACACCTCGACAGCACCCTTCGTCCCGAGACATTTTCAGACTACATTGGTCAAGAAACCATCAAGAAAAACCTTTCAATCCTTCTTTCTGCTGCCAAAGAGCGCGGCACACCACCTGAGCACATTCTTCTGTATGGTCCACCGGGCCTAGGCAAGACAACGCTTGCGCATTTGATCGCCAAAGAATTAAACGCAAACCTCAAGCTATCAAGCGGTCCTGCAATTATGAAGGTTGGGGACTTGGCTGCAATACTCACCAACCTATCACCGGGAGATGTTCTCTTCATAGATGAGATTCATCGACTCAACAAAATGATCGAAGAAGTGCTCTACCCTGCCATGGAGTCAGGCAAGCTCGATATCGTAATCGGCAAAGGCCCTTCTGCACGAACGATACAGCTTGACCTTCCGCCGTTTACACTGATTGGTGCCACCACTCGCGTGTCACTTCTCTCTTCCCCTCTTCGTTCTCGATTTTCAGGTGGAGTACACAGGCTGCAGTACTATACCGAAGAAGAAATCGCGTCCATTGTGAAGCAAAGCGCAAAAGTGCTTGGATCGGATCTTCCCCATGACGCAGCGATGCTTCTCGCAAAGCGATCGAGGTTCACACCGCGTATCGCAAACTACTATCTCAAGCGCGCGCGCGATTATGCGCAAGTACACAAGGCAAACATCGACAAAGATGTGGTAGACATGTCACTTGCTCTTCTTGAAATCGACGAGTTTGGACTTGGTGTATCTGAGCGTATGGTGCTTGATGCACTCATCAACGTGTTTGGTGGAGGGCCCGTTGGATTAAACACCTTAGCCGCAGCAACGGGAGAAGAAGAAGCAACAATTGAAGACGTGACTGAGCCCTACCTCATTCAAATCGGCATGCTTGAACGCACACCGCGAGGAAGAAAAGCAACCGACAAAGCGCTCACACATTTTAAAAAATAAAAAAATGACCCAACCGAAACGGTGGGGCCATGTGGACTATTCATCAAACATTCCTCTCCTGAGAAACGCCTCGATGAGGTCGAACACCTTTGCCGAGAAAAGGAGCGCCGTGTGCCCGACGGGAACTTCGGAACGCTCATCAACGACCAGTCCGATCGTCTCTTGAAGTTCAACCGTTCCATCTCCTGGGCCACGATATGCACGCATGAGAGTATTGAACCCAATGCGTCCATCGGTACCTGCGATCATGCCGACAGTGGTTCCAGGATGGGCAAACCTCCTGACTCCTTGGCAGAGAAGCCGTTTCGTCGCCTTCGACAAAAGGAAACAAAGCGACGACTCTCTCACCTTTCGAGCAACCGACGACCCTGCAACAGGAGATCCGAGGCAAAGGATCTTCTTCGGCGGAGAATCAAAATGCACATGACTGTCGGCATCAAGAGCAATCAGCCCTCCCATGCTGTGGCCAATGATGGCGTCTGGTTGGTACTCGTTCACACACAGAACGAAATCTGCGTGGAGCTCATCTTGCTTCGGGAAAAGTCCGTATCCAAACACAAGGACTTCATGGCCTACTGCGCGCAATCTGGAAGCAAGTCTCCACATCACAAACGGGCGCATGAAAAGTCCGTGGATCAATAATACTTTCATAGAACACCTCCTACTATAGAAACCTATCACACCGTCCACGGATGTCAACGAATTGCTATACTGCCATCATGACAAATCCTGTACGAATTATCGGCGTTGATCCGGGCTTTGATCGCCTCGGTATCGCGGTCATAGAAAAAACAGGAAACAAGGAAGTTCTTCTTTTCTCTGCCTGCATCACAACATCAAAACAAGATACGTTTGTGGAACGCTTGACCCATGTTGCTTCGTCGTTTATCGACGTACTTCAGACCTACTCACCACACGAGCTCGCGCTTGAAAAGCTGTTCTTTGCCAAAAACCAAACAACTGCAATCAACGTAGCTGAAGTGCGTGGAGTTCTTCTCTACCTTGCCCACACTCATCATCTTTTGATAGCTGAATATTCTCCCCCTGAGATAAAAGTAGCAGTTACTGGTTACGGAAAAGCGACGAAGCAAGATATTGCGATGATGGTGCCGAAAATTCTGAGCGTCAACATGGGTGACAAAAAAATGGACGACGAGCTCGACGCTATCGCTATTGCGCTCACCCATAGCGCACACAGAAAAATGAAGTCTTGGGGCAAATAAGCGTATTTCTTTTCCCTTTTCTTTTCCTCTTGCAATCAAAACTTGACCGTGGTATCTTTTCCAATACAAATACTTTATAGAACTTTATGCTTATTGAAGAGGAAGAGCCAAAAATTGGAGGTGAAGTAAATCCAGACGTCCTAGAGATGGTTCTTGAGGATGATGGTACAAGCGACGAAACTGCTGTTGCTGTGTTTTTGGATGAAGATGAACAGGTAGATGAAATAGACATTGCATTCCAAGCAAACGACGAAGGGTACTGGTAAATAGATAGCAGACAATAGACTGTAGACGATAGTTTGATTCAAAGAAAAACGGCACGACCACCCTGTGGTCGTGCCGTTTTTCTAATATCTTTTGTCTACTGTCTACTGTTTACTGTAATTTTAACGAATCGTTTCTTTCCTATCTTGAGTGTCACATTGTATGCTGTCACCTTTGGATCAGAGAGAACCACTCCTTCCGCATCTGCAACCGCTCCGTCTTCTATGAGGCGTCGCCAGTCTGTCTTTGATGAGACTATTCCACTTTCGATAAGAGCATCAACGATTTCCTTACCTTCCTCAACAGAAATCTGTGGAACATCTTCTGGTATGCCACCTTTTGAAAAGGTTTCAATCCAGGAATTCTTCGCAAGCGCAGCGTCTTTCTCGGAATGATACATCGTCACAATCTCTGTTGCGAGGCGCATCTTGATATCTTTTGGATTTTCTCCTGCTGAAAGAGCTTGTTCTATTCCTTTAATCTCTTCCAAGGAAACGTCTGTGCAGAGTGTGAAGTACTTCACGATAAGCTCATCTCGAACTGACATGAGTTTGCCAAACATATCGAATGGCTCATCGACAACCGTAATCACATTCCCCCAGCTCGTCGACATTTTGCGGCCGTCTGTGCCTTCAAGCATGGTTCCCACCATGATGTGCTGCTTTGGTTGACCGTAATATTCCTGAATGACGCGTCCAGCCTTCACATTAAACAATTGATCAAAGCCACCGAGCTCCACATCTGATTTCACTGCAACACTGTCATACCCTTGCATGAGAGGGTAGAGAAACTCTCGCAATGAAATTTCAGTCCCCGCTTCGTACCTGTCTTTGAAATTTCTTCGTGCAAGCATTTGTTGCACCGTGAAGCACTCAGCGAGTTTTGTCACGTCTTCAAACGTGAGCTTTGATAGCCAATCACTGTTGTGTACGAACTCTGCTTTTGAAACATCAAGTATCTTTGAAATCTGACTCTTGTAGTCTTTGAGGTTTTCGTCGATCTCTGCACGAGTAAGCATCGGACGCTTTTCGCTTTTGTCTGATGCATCTCCGACTTGTGCAGTAAAATCTCCCACAATAAACACCACCTGGTGTCCAAGCTTTTGAAATTCACGAAGCTTTCGAAGCGGAATTGCGCGCCCGAGGTGAATCTTTGGTCCCGTTGGATCCACACCGAGCTTGATTCTCAGTTGTCGTCCAGACAAAAGTTCCTTTCTTAAATCTTCTTTGGAGACAATATCTTCTACGCCGCGAGAGAGTAGTTCGTCTATTTTTGTTTCATCTACTGTGACTTTATCCATCTCACCATACTACCACAGGTGTGATACTATGAGAAAATGACCACACATTTGGATATGCGCAAGAAAAATGCGCGTAAAAAGCTTCTCCGGGAATTCTTTTTTATTAGCACAGGACTCGGCATTCTCCTTCTTGCCTTTGGTATTGCATGGCTTGCAACACTTGAGCTTCCTGATTTTAATAATTTTGAAAACCGCGCGGTAGCAAACTCTACCAAAATATATGACCGTACAGGAAAAATAGTTTTGTACAACATTCATGACAACGTGCGTCGCACTGAGGTGCCTATTTCTGATGTCTCTCTCTACATTCAACAAGCCACGATCTCTATTGAAGATGCTCACTTCTACGAACACTACGGCTTTCGCCCTACCTCATTTATACGAGCGGCACTTGCAAACGTTCTCACAGGAGGATACTCACAAGGTGGTTCAACAATCACTCAGCAAGTGGTAAAGAATGCTCTGCTTACGAGAGACAAGACAATCTCAAGAAAGTTGAAGGAGATTGTTCTTTCCATCAAACTTGATCGTGAGGTTCCAAAAGATACCATTCTTCAAATCTATCTCAATGAGAGCCCATATGGTGGAACAATCTACGGAGTAGAGGAGGCATCTCTTACCTTCTTCAATAAGCACGCAAAAGATGTGAACTTAACCGAAGCAGCATACCTTGCTGCACTGCCGCAGTCTCCCACCTACTACTCACCGTATGGTAAACATGTGGACATGTTGGAAAAGAGAAAAAACCTTGTTCTTGAACGTATGTATGAGCTTGGTTACATCACCGAGGCAGAAAAAAATGCATCTCAACAGGAAACAGTTGCTTTTGAGCGAGATGAAACAAACAGCGGTAAAGCACTTCACTTCGTGATGTACGTACGAGAATACTTGGAAGAAAAATATGGACAAGATGCTATACAAAATGATGGATTAAAAGTCATAACAACAATCGATTATGATCTACAAAAGAAGCTCGAAGAGATTGTGAAGCAAGGGGCACTTGAAAACACGAAGAAGTACAAAGCAACCAACGCCGCAGCGGTTGCTATTGATCCAAAAACAGGGCAAATACTTGCAATGGTTGGGTCGCGAGACTTTTTTGACACAGAGATTCCTGGACAATACAACATTGCAACAGCAGAGCGGCAGCCGGGATCTTCATTTAAGCCTATCGTGTATGCTGCGGCGTTTGCAAAAGGATACACACCAGAAACTGTGCTCTACGATGTGCCGACACAATTTAGTTCGCTTTGTGATGCGTATGGAAATCCAAAAGCGGGGGTAAAAGAAAGTGCGTGTTATATGCCAGAGAACTACGATGGGAAATTCCGCGGACCGATTGCGCTTCGAGATGCTCTTGCTCAGTCGCTTAACGTTCCTGCGGTAAAGCTCCTCTATCTAACAGGACTTAAGAACGCTATTTCACTTGCTCAAGATATTGGTCTTTCTACGATACAAGACCCTGCGAGATACGGACTTTCTTTAGTGCTTGGAGGCGGAGAAATAACACTTCTTGAACTTACCAACGCCTATGGTGTATTTGCAAACAATGGTATCTACAATACCCCTCAATCAATCCTCGAAGTGCGAGATGGGGATAATACCATCCTTGAAAAGTTTTCTCGTAAAGAGAAAGAAGTACTCCCAGAAACCGTCACCTCCCTTATCTCAAGCGTTCTTTCTGATGTGACTGCAAAAATACCAGCATATGGAACCAACTCCCCTCTCTACTTCGGAGATAGGCCTGTTGCGTCAAAAACGGGTACTACAAACGATTATCGTGACGTTTGGGTTATAGGATACACACCGTCTATTGTTGTTGGTATGTGGGGCGGAAATAACGATAATAGCCCTATTGATAAACGAGTGGCAGGTCTTGTGCTTGCTCCTGTGTGGCACAAAGCAATGGAGGCTGCAATTGGCACGTCAACCATAGAATATTTCCCCGATCCTCTTCCTAACACTTCATCAAAACCAATTCTTCGCGGGGATTACTGTACGGATGGAGTGCAAACTATCCTTGCTTCTGTCGATAAAGATGATCCAAATGGTCCATATCCGTCCAATCCAGGAAATGATCCTCAGTTTACCCTCTGGAATACAGCCATTCAGAACTGGGTTTCAAAAAACGGAAGTCCGTGCGGAGTTCAAACGCCGACAGAAACAGCTTCTACGAGCTCAATACTTCCTTTTAACACGAATGATCCAAACGGTGGTGTAGAAATACCTCCAACAATACTCCCTGTGCTTCCTTAAAACGTAAGTGAGTACCCCGCCGCTTCGAGGTGCGCGCGTAGTTTTTTCTGAGTAAGAATTGTTTTAGTGGCGGAGGATGTTGTAATGGTTACTCTTTTTTTTGAAAGCGTCACTTCGTCTTCAGTAAGAGAGATGCCAGTTGTTTGTACAATAAGAGAAAGTACTTCTTGTTTGCCAGCTTGTTTTGCTTTGATTACCCTTACGTGTTTAGCGAACAATCCTTCCTCCATATTTAACGATTAAGCGGCATAAGGAGATACATAAAGTGTATGTCTTGGGTCCCTTGTATAAACATTGGTCTATTTGGTGTTGTAAATGATGACACAACTGTTCCCCCTTCTATATGAGGAAGCACATCTAGGAAGTATCTGTTATTATATTTCACTTCAATATCTTCCCCTTCTTTTGTTGAGTTTATGGTATGAGTCACTTGTCCTACCGCCTCGTTTTTACTATGAAGCGTCACCTTGTTATCTGTAAAAATACACTCCACCTGAGAATAGCTTTCGTTAAAGAACGTGGTGAGTGTAAGAGCTTTTTGAAGTTCTTCTTTTGACATCGTTACTTTTGTGGTGAATTCTTTTGGAAAAAGCTGACGATAGTCTGGGAATTGTCCTGTTACGGTATGAATAGACAGTGTGAGTCCTTCCATAGAAAGCGTAAGTATGCCGTTGTTTTGTGAGAGTAAACACCTACCCTGTTCATCTTGAATAATTTGAAGGATGTCTTGTATGTGTTTTTGAGGAATAAGGAGAGAACACTCTAGTTGTGTCTCATTTACAACTGTTTTTTCTGCGAGACGATATGAGTCAGTTGCAACACTATACAGAAGCCCATCTTTGCTGTACATATAAATAGATGCAATTTCTGGTTTGATGTCTGTTGTTGCAGCGCAGAAAGACACTTCTTTAAGAAGAGAGATAAGAACTTCTTTTGGTAGCTCTCCGATAGACTCTCCTTGATGTGGTAGTGTTGGAAAATCTTCATATGGTGTCGTTTTAATTTCAACAACACCTTTGTCGGTTGTGATAGAAAATACTCCCTCATGAACCTCACAAGTAAGGACAGTATCTAATGATTGAAACGTTGAAAGAATTCGCAAGAATGCTTCACCTTGAAGGAGACACTTACCATTCATGATTCCTTTCACTGCAACACTCTTCTCACAAAAGAGTTCGAGGTTTGTCGCTCGTACAGTAAGAAGGTGTGTATCTAGTTCAAGATGTATGTCTTGAAGATAATTTTGTGACTGCTGTTTACTTCTTGCTCGAGCGACTTGCTGTACCGCTTTAATAAATACCTCTCCTCTGCATTCGAATTTCATACTTAGTAGTATATATAAAATATAATACTAAGTATAGCCATGTTTATGGTGTGGGAATCTTTAAAACTGCTTATATTTCAAGGGTTTTTATAGGTTTCTCTTTATCTTAGAGAGAGGGAGAACTCCACCTACATATGGGGAGAAACTTCATTGTGTAAGATTATGTGTGCACAACCGTCATACTTATACATATACTATTCTGTTGTTTTCCACAGACATATTCACAGTGAGGTGAATATGTCCTTCTACTCTACACCAACATGGCGCGAATGTCGTCTATTTCTCGAGTAAGTTGAGGATTGTCTTTCAATATCCCTTTTATTTTTTCATATGAGTGAATGACAGTTGTGTGATCTCTTCCACCTAAACGCTCACCTATCATAGGGTATGAGATATCGAAATCTTCACGCAAGATATACATAACAATTTGTCGCGGCTTCACCACATCTTTACGACGTGTTTTGTTGTAGATGTAGACATCTGGAATATGATAGTAGTCCGCGATAATTTTCACTATTTCAGGTATAGAAATACTCTTCTTCGCGCGAACATTGTTTTTAAGGAGTGTTTTTACGTCAGCGAGGGTGACCGCTTGTTGTTTCGCTTGAATATGTCCCAAGATGGAGGTCATAACACCCTCAAGTTCACGAATATTCCCTTGTACTGTTTCCGCTATGAATTCAAGAACTTCTTGTGGTATTTTTTCAGCAAAATCCTTTGTTTTTGATTGAAGTATTGCGAGTCTCGATTCAAATGATGGAATGTTTACATCGACAATCATTCCGTGGTTAAACCTAGATCGTAAACGATCTTCGAGTCCCACAATAAGATTTGGGTGTTTATCTGATGAAAAGATAATCTGTTTATTCATCTCGTACAAAGAATTGAAGAGGTGAAATAGTTCATCTTGGGTTTTTTCCTTTCCGTTGATAAATTGAATGTCGTCCATAATAAAGACGTCATACTTTCTGTATTTTTCTTTAAACGCATTGATCTTATTAAGGTTGATTGAGTTGACGAGATCAATATAGAACTTCTCAAGTGATGTATAGAAGACTTTTCTCTCAGGGTGTTTCTTTTTTACAGTGTTCCCTATTGCCTGCATGAGGTGGGTTTTACCAAGCCCCGTGTTGCCATACACAAAAAGAGGGTTGTATACGATGCCGAGATTATTAATAACCGCCTGAGAACACGCATACGCAACCTCGTTGAACGGCCCCACAATAAAACTGTCGAAGGTGTAGCGAGGGTTTAAGCCGTCGTCTTTGTTGATGTATAGATCATGAAGAGGAAGAGTTTGTCCGTTTGATATAGTGATGTGCTGAGCTTTCTTTTGAAGGTTTTCTGGCTTCACTACCGTAAATACAACGGAGCGAACACTCTCATGTATGGTTCGGAGCACACGGAGGATAAATTTATGATATTTTTGGTTGAGCCAATCCTTAACAAACTCGTTAGGGACACCAATGGTAACCTCACCATCCTTGTAGTCGATGATTCTCGTGTTCTTAAACCACGTATTGAAATTAACCCGAGAAAGTTCAATCTCTATTTGAGAGAGTGCGCTATTCCAGAGTTGTCCATAGTCCATAGTTTCGTAGTATACACGCGTGAAAACCTATGACAACTTGACGTTCTATCACTAAAGTTACACTTATTGATTTATATCGCTTCCTCGTGTAGAATAGCCCCATGTCTATTACATATAACCCAAAAAGAAAGAAGCGATCAACAACGCACGGGTTCCTCGTTCGTATGTCTACAAAAGGAGGACGAAAAGCGCTCGCTCGTCGTCGACAGAATGGACGAAAGAAGCTTTCGGTATAATTACCTTTCTTTATGCTTCCCAAACAGAAGCGCCTCAGAACACTAGATTTCAAAGCGAAAGAGTCAAAACCTCTCTATAGGGGACCTCTTTTTGATATACGCATAGTTGCCGCAGATGAAACGAGGTTTGGGTGTATCATCTCAAAAAAGAGAATTAAACGTGCGGTGGACAGAAATAGAGCCAAGAGAAAGGTGTACGCAGGCCTTACACATCTTCACCTAGCAAGCACCTTCCTTGTATTTATCTATCCAACACAGGCGGTTCTTAAGGCTCCCCACACCCTTCTTCAAGAGGAATTACGAAAAGCATTTGCTACACTTAGCTAATTACGCACATCATCACACAACAGCATGTTCCACACACTTTTTTACGAACCAGTTTACAACCTTCTCGTGCTTGTGCTCACGTATGTGCCTCTTCATGATATTGGAACAGCAATTGTCTTGGTGACGGTTATTGTTAAGGCTCTGCTCATCCCTATCAACATTTCAGCGACAAGGACACAGTATTTAATGAAGCGCGTGGAAGGTGAAATGAATGCACTAAAAGAGACACACAAAGAAAATCCTCAAGAGGCGTCGAAAAAGATGATGGAGATCTACAAGAGAGAGAAGATAAACCCCTTTGCTGGCATCTTTGCTCTTATTCTTCAGATTCCTATTCTGTTTGCTCTCTATATTGTATTTTCAAAAGGTCTTTTTGCAGACCCAAATTCTTTGTATTCGTTTATTCATTTTCCTGAAACAGTGCACACACTTGCGTTCGGATTGTTTGACGTTAAAGAGAAGAACATCGTCATCGCAATACTAGCAGGCGCTGCGTCATATATTCTTGCGCGACGACAGACATCTTCAATGGTTCCCAAGAATCAAGGTAAAGAAGAAACGTTTCAAGATCAGTTTATGCGCTCCATGAGAATTCAACTTCTCTACGTTCTTCCAATTATTATTACTGTCTCCGCATCATTTCTCCCCTCAGCGCTCGGGCTGTATTGGTTTGTGAGTAGTTTGATTGGCTACGCACAAGACGTGTATGTAAAGAACAAGCTTGCCCATCTTCAGACAGTGTAGCTATTCTTCCGGCGTGAGTGCTTGTGAATTAAAGAGAAACAGTGAGCCGTTTTGTTTTCGAATAAAACTTATAAACTCATTTCCTTTTGATGTTGCTATATGTGTAATGTCAGTTGGCCCGTATTCAGCTTCCCCGTCGTAGAGTGTGTGCACCTCCCCTGTTGTGCCGCTTACAAACGAAAGCGTATCGTTGAACGAGATCTTGCCTTGGTACCAATCGTCCGGCAGCCCTTCTTCATCCCTTGGAATTGTTTTTGGAATACCGCACACAAACGAAGAAGAAATTGCCGCAACACATTTCGAAGCTATCGTCTTGGAAGCAATTTGTGTCACCTTTCCTGCTTGTGATGCAAAGAGAGCAAGCCCCGAGCGTGACCACATACTTGAAAGACTTGTGCCAGAAGATGAAGGTGTTGTGATGAGTCCGGTTTTGTTACTCACCACAGGAGAAAAAGAAGGGAGGACGACCGTTGTACCTTCGACGTATGCGGAAGCTTTTGTGGTTGCGTACAACGTTTCCCCTCCGTAGGAAAGTGACCATTCAGAAAACGGTGAATCAGCGAGCTTAGAGAGTCCTTTTTGGGTGAGTGTGTAGATGCTTGCTCCGGATTGATTCGGTACAAGGTAGCTTAGAAGTGTTGATGACTGACTCACTGCGACAGAAGAAATGTTCTGTGGGAGTGTTGTCACGTTTGTGAGCGGTTGAGCATCTCTCCCCTCTTGCACGTTTGGAATGGATGCAGCGATAGAGATGATTGTTTCTTTATCTTCTCCCAAGTAACGGAGAACTATACGCTCCCCGTTTGACCAGATAAAGGCGTCATACACACCGGGAATTGTTGTGTTGCTTATTTGGTATGTCGTACCAGACGAAGGAGTGTATCCGTATACATAGCCCGTGATGCGATCCACAAACATGAGTACCGTGCTTGTTGCACGCACTGACTTCGTGGTGGTGACTGTTGTGGTGCCGACGAGTGTGGATGTTGCAACTTCGCGAAGAATGGATTTTGTAACGAAAACATTTCCCGTTGTTGGCTTATCCCACACAAGTACAAGCGGCTTATCTGGAGCTTGTGTCACTTCCGTTTGCGTTGTTTGAGAAGGTTCTTCTCCTTGGAAAATGAAAGCAAAGCGAGATGGTGTGTTGTTGGTTGAAAGCGGAGAAGCTGTTGATTCAATGGAAGGAGAGGTTCGTGGTGTAGAGAACATGAAATACCAGACAATTACACCGATTGAAAATAGTGCGATAGCACCGAATAAGAAAAGCAGTCTACGATGTTGCATGTGGTTAGTATATCAAGAACTTCTCTCTAAAGAGGTCCTATCTCCCCGTAAATGAAGCGTGGAAGTGATCGCCAGAGCTGTTTGGGCACGTATCCCACTCCAACCAAAAAATAAATCCACCATACAAGTACTTAACATTACATGGGGGTGAGTTGATCACGGTAGAGCCATTTTGTTTGAGAAAGTTTTCTAGCGTGGGTGTATAGGAGATGTCAACGGCTTCTTTTCCGACGCCGTGGTTTGTTTTTTCACTATGTCCTGGTTCCGTCCCCCCTGTTACGATAAGGGAGCACTTACACTCACTTCTCACTTTAAGAAGAAGTTCTATTGTTTTTGGGTGTATGCCACCAACATTAGTACAATTAGATGCCGCTGCCCCACACGGGCTCTTGTTGACACCAATACCCGCATCGCTGAGCACTTGTCTATTTGTTGTCTCGTCGTCCCCCACTTGTCTGGACGGTGTCGTCGTTTGTGTAGGTGTCGCTCCTGTCACGGGAAGTGTTCCGATTTGTGCAACTTTTGCCCCAACCCACAACGCTTCAAGTTTGATATCTGCAACGCCGAAGTTTGTGTTAAACATTCGAGGAATAAGAACTATACCGAGCACAAGTATAAGACCATAGATCGCTGCAGAGAGCATCTTTTTTATTTTCGGCATCGCTGTTTCAGGAAGCCCAAGTGATGGGAAAATGAGAAGCGATTGCGCCCAAGCGATTCGAAGCACTGCCACAACCACAATTATACCCACTGACAACGTGAAGAGTGCAACGATAGGAGTAGAAAACACAGGCTGTTTCGCAGTGGAAAATTCTAAACCTGGGATACCAAGCTGTTGCGCAATGGTACCACCTGTGTCCGTCTTAAATAAAATGTATTCTCGTGGTTGCGACATATTATTTTCGTGTGTCAAAGACAACTTGAAGCGACGCTTCCGTTTTCTGAAGTATACGCTTAGTGTTATCAACGACAACAGTAACCGTGCGTCTACCAGAAGCTTCTTTATCGGGACGTATTGCAAGCATTCGTTCCTCTTGGGTTTGTACAGGAAGACCATCGACATACCACAAGTAGCTTGCAGATGACGCTAGGTTATTTTTCCTCGAGAAGTAGTACGGCTCAAAGGAGAAGGTCCCCTCCTGTGCAAGTTCTATGCGGCGAGTAAATGGCATAGTAAGATCAACACCAAGCACATCATCGTATGGGTAAAATAGTGGAATGATGTCGTGAGGGTAGATGGTTATGGATTTCTCAGCCGTAGCCCCGCGAGGAGTCCGTACAAGCACACGCACGTCTGTGGAGTCTTGAAGATAGTCAAGCGCCACAGATGCCGATGACTTCCCAACACCAGAGAGATTCTCTTTATATTCTTCGTTTATGTACCATGCATACGACAGATTGCTAGGTGCGATAGGTCCAGCTCCGTCTGAAAGAGAGGGAAACGCAGCGACACGAACAACGGACCCCTCTCCAGGAAGTGCTTTTCCTTCGTAAAACGGAGGCGTGTGACTTTCTTTTGATTCGTAGAGGAGGTCTACTGATTGCGGAGAAAGAACGGTATCTCCAGAGGTAGATGCTCCACCTGCTGCGGTTACGGTGTAGGAAAGAGGAATGCTTGTGCCAACATCGCCAAGCTGAAGAGAAATCGTTTTCTTGCCAAGACCAGAGAGGAGTACTTTTCCTCTCGATGACCACACGATTTGTGCAACGTTAAGATCAAAGGAATATCCTGTCAGTGTGACTTGAACAGTTTGGTAGGGAGTTGGATACGGAGGATCAAGAGAAACGGTCACACCTGTATCTGCGTGCGCGATAAGAGGAAGTGCGAGGAGTAGAGAAAGGGAGAGTCGTTTCAGTGTCATATATTTTTCGCCTGAGCAAGCTCATCTTTCTTTGCTTTGATCTGAAGAAGTTGAGACGGGTCACTTGTGATGATTTGATCTTCTGTGTACGAGGCAACAATTTTTATCGCCACGTGTTTGAGTCCTGCAAAGAAGATACCCTCCCCGACACCAGATTCAAGCAACAAGAACTTTTCTTCGTCGGTTAGGTTAAAGGTCTTTTGGACAATATCCATAGAAGACGGAGATTGTTTAAGGAGAAGTTGAATCGAGGAGTTCGTAATGATGGGAAGTCCATACGGTGATTTCAAAAAGTCACCCACGTCTTGTGTGATGGTTGCAAGTCCGAGATAGTATTTTCTTCCTCGCTTTGCTAGTCCGAAAAGAAACGATGCCGTGTCGTCGTTTTTCATCATGATCCAGGCCTCGTCCACCACAAGGAGACGCTTTTTAATTTCTTTACGCACTGCATTCCAAATGTAGTGCGTGATGATGTACATCGCAACTGGCTTCAACTCATCTTCCATGTCGCGAATAGAAAAACAAACAAGCTTCTTATTGATGTCTACGTTTGATGGTTGGTTGATAAACCCGGCCCAGGTGCCCCTTGTGTACTTCGAGAGTCGCGCAAGCAAGTCAGCAGAGCCGTCGATCCCCTGAAGCACCATTTCAAAATCAGAAAGAAGCGGCGGCTCAAGCTTGGTGAAGTCCACGTCGCCAGTGATGTCTTTAAGTGCGTACGTTTCGGTGATAGCTTGGTCGATAATCGCGTCTTCCTCAGGCGTCAGCCCTCCAAGCATCACACGGAAAAGCCCTACCAGGTTTACGATGTTTGATCGAAGGACTTCAGACGGCGATTCATCTTCTGTTGGAACAGGAAGATCAAACGGATTGATGTGGTGATCACTGGTGAGTGAGATATCAAAATATCTTCCACCAACAGATTCTGCGAGGTATTCATATTCTCGTTCTGGGTCAATGATGATAACCTCCGTATCAAACATGAGTGTTCTAAGGATTTCCAATTTTGTTGCGTAGCTTTTTCCGGAACCAGACTTTGCAAAGATGATGGAGTTGTAGTTTTCGAGAGAAAAACGATCAAACAGAATAAGCGATCCGTTGTGTCGGTTGAGCCCATAGAGTATTCCCTTATCTGATGAAAGGTCAAACGAAACAAACGGGAAAAATGAAGAAAGAGGTGACGTGTTAAGTTTGTTTTTAATACTCAACTGGTCTTGTCCAAGTGGAAGCGTTGAGAGAAAACCGACGTCCTGCTGAAAGAGTGCTGGCTTCACGTACACCAACCTGGACTCAAGGATGTTTTTGATTTCATTTTCGACTTTGTCCACCTCTCCTTCGCTTGATCCGTAGATTGAAATATACAGCGACACCTCAAACATCTTTTCTTGAGCTTGGGTTAGTCCGTCGCGAAGGTCTTCAAGGTCTTTGT
Organism: Candidatus Parcubacteria bacterium; assembly: GCA_039798825.1. GTDB lineage: Bacteria > Patescibacteriota > Minisyncoccia > Phycocordibacterales > UBA5272 > UBA11704. Next base: position 17,544 of record JBDKFI010000010.1, read on the forward strand.
AAGCAACATCAAGCGTTGGATCGCGCACAAGACCCTTATCTTCTCGTGTCATGATTTGGCTCTCCACTTCTGCCACTTTGCGCTGGAACTGCTTCATCACATCTCCGGTATCAAGCGGAGTCACGTGAATAGCAACATCAAACACTTTGTCGAGGTTGATGATAGGAGAGAGCCAGTTGTCGCTTAGGTAGCGAGGGTAGGAAATGACAAAGTATGATCGAACAATGTTTGTGCCAAGGTTTAAGTACTTTGGTTGCACACCAAGCGCGCTTGGTGCGATGATGTCCTTCAGTTGCATTTCTGCGGCCTTATACACCTGTTCTGGGAGAACTGGTGTAACAGGAGACGTTGTCTTTGTTTTTTTAAGAAAATCAAGTATTCCCATAGTATGTTATGCGTCTTGTGCCACCTTTGGTGCCCCGCGGTCTTGTTCGCCAGGATTAAAGAGTTTATAGAAGAGTTCCACCACCTCTTCTGTTCCAAGTCGTTGCGCTCGCACGCCGAATCGTGAAAGTCCTTGAATCACGGTTGCTACACGCTGCTCGAGCTGGATGCGCGCAGCGTCAAAGGAGGTTTCTTCTTCTTTGGCTGTTGCTCCCCCACCTAACCCAAAGGAGAGAAGTTGGTTTTTAGAGGTACCGCTTGCGCCAAGGGACGGAATGTACGGAATGACAATGAAAAAATGCTTGGTCATGATATTGGTTTCCTCTGCGAATTTGGTGATAAACCCCATGTATTCACGGATTTGTATTTTAAGAAGGTCTTCCTTTACCTCCCCTGATCGAGATTCCAGGAGATCCATGTAGGGTTTAATATTCAAACGTCTGGATTGTATGAAAAACTGAATAGGAAAATCAACAGAGTTGAGAAGATTTTGAAATTGAAGCAAGATACCCTGCTGTTCGTCGGAACTTTTAAGTGAAAGGTTAAGTGATGAAGTGATGAGCACTGCACGGAGCTCGCCATTTTTAAGCACAACAACACCATCGCGTACACGGTCGATTGGTACGAATTGTTGCGTTGCTACACCTGTTGCCATCCAAACAGTATACAGTGGCGGAGGTGGAGTAACCAGTGAATACGAATTCGCGTACAGGAAACATGACACCGTTTATTTGGTGTTCTCGGGTTGTTCCGGTACTCGGTCGAGCACATCAAGACCTAGAGCGACCTCATGAAGTCTGTCTTTGTTTGCTTTAAGCACACTCACTTCCTTCGCTGCGTCCACGACCGCTTTTTCTACGGTGGTTTTTGCTAGCGGTTCGTCCTTTGGTTGCTTCCATGTGTAAATTTTTGATCCGGTATAGTATCCAAACGCACTTTCCAAAATGTCACCAAACGGACGGTTGTTTATTTTGACAAACGCAAGCGACAAAAAGAGCGACGCAATAGGCACGATAAGGAGAACGGCCACAAACTTTACTGGGATAAAGGTCCAGATGATAAACGAGAATCCTCCCGCACCCAAAATATACCCAAACTGTCGTAGTGTGAGGGGTCCGACGACTTTATCTTCAACGTCGATGAATTGTGGGACACGAAATTGCATGAGGTAAGTGTAGCACACCCCTTATTGTGCAACTTCTCGGTATGGGTCGACGTTGTATTTTGTGGGAGCCTTGCTGTAGGTGGCTGTTTTCTGGTCTGGTTCCGCAACATGAACATCTTCTGGGCGCGGGAGCGGTTCAGGAACGGCTGCTGCTTCTCGAGCGTCCTCTTGCTGTGTGATTCCTGTTATTTGTTGCTTTATTTTCTGAAGCCTATCAGCTATCTCGTCATCATTTGGTATGTCGTCTAGAATTCGAAGTTGTTCCAAGAGTTGTGAGCGAGATCCAGGTTCTGCAACCACTTTGCTCGCAGCACGCTCTTGTTCGTCACCTTTTGCAAACACAGAGTCTCGTTTGGTGGTGTCGAGGATTTCCCCACGGAGGTCCTGAGAGGATCTCCCTTCTTTAAAAGAAAGCGTCACCATGTCTTCTGTGCCCTTGCCGAGAATTTTTATTCTGGCTTTCTCGAGAATAGATTTCTCCATGTCCCCTGCAAGTCGAAGCGCTTCTTCCTCTGTGAGATCGAGAAGCTCCATGCTTGCGCGCACAACGTCTTCTGGTTTAAGGGCGCCAATAAGGATAAACGAAATAATGTTTTCAAGTCGAACGAATCGATTGATAGGAAGCTTATAGATTTTTCCAAGGAGAGCTGTTGCTTCGTCCACCTCCTTGCTCTGGAGAAGGGCCTTAATATCTGGAGGAGATGACTCGAAGAGTTCGTCGACGTTTTCTGCTATGTATGATGGTGTTTCCATAGAGATGTTATGAGGTTACTTCTTCTTGTACAGGAGTCTTTGCTGTAGGTGCAGCATTGGTTTGCCATCTTGATCTGCTCGATTCGTCTGCGGAGGCTCGTCGTGCAGCCTTTCGCTCCTCTCTTGCTTGTTCAAACTCTGGACGAGGAGTGGCAGGAACTGGCGCGGATTCATTTTCTACAGTAGCAGTTGCCGCTACCGTTGACGGTGTAGGTGCTGGTGTTTGAACAGGCTGTGCTGGTGTCGCCACAGGCTGTGGAGAAGAGCTTACAGGTGTTGCGCCTGCTGGTCCAGAACTTGGGGTTGGGCCAGTTGGTGCTGGTGCAGTTCCTGCTGAGGGTGAAGATGGTCCGCTTGGTTGAGCACTTGCACCGCCAGCAAATGCCGTGATTGTGTCCTCCCTTAGTTTTCGTATCTTTTGGTCGCGTGCGTTTTTTGCCTCACCTATTTCTTTTTGTTTTCTCGCGAACGCTTGTTTACCATCATCACCGGTCCTGTCGATAGCACGAGCTTCTTCTTCGAGCTTGGTAATTATTTTGTCAGCATCATTGTTA